>CAMLFF010000340.1 GCA_946479185.1 uncultured Sphingobium sp. | reverse complement strand
TTTGCCGGAGGCTCCAACTTCTGAGTAAGTGGAGCCGATATGAGCAAGACGACGAACAAGTTTGCACCTGAGGTTCGTGCACGGGCTGTGCGGATGGTGCTGGATCACGAAGGTGATAATCCTTCACGGTGGGCAGCTATTGTGTCGATCGCAGAGAAGATTGGCTGCGGCTTCATGAGTGGATGAAGAAGGCCGAGGTGGACGGCGTCAAGCGCGCCGGTGTGCCGACCGAGATGGCGGATCGCCTCAAGTCCCTGGAACGCGAGAACCGGGAGTTACGCCAGGCTGCCGAGATACTGCGCAAGGCGAGCGCATATTTTGCCCAGGCGCAGCGAGCCTAGTCGCCTTGGCGTCCGTTCAAGCGATGACTGCCTTCATTGACGAACATCGGGATGAGTATGGGGTCGAGCCGATCTGCAGGGTTTTGCCGATTGCCCCATCCACCTATCATGAGCGTGTCGCACGGCGACGAGATCCAGGCGGCTGTCAGGTCGAGCGCAGCGGGATCTGAAGCCCGAGGTCATGCGCGTCTTTGCGGAGAACTTCGGCGTCTATGGTGCGCGCAAGAGCCTGGCCCCGCGAAGGCGGGGGTCTGGCGGCAGATGAACCGCGAGGGCTTCGCTGTGGCCCGATACACGAGCGAGCGACTGATGCGAGATCTGGGTTTGCAGGGGGTAATTCGTGGCAAGCCGGTGCGCGCCACGATCAGCAACAAGGCTGGGCCTTGCCCGCTTGATCACGTCAAGCGGCAGTTCCATGCGCCAGCACCCAACATGCTCTGGGTGTCGGATTTTACCTATGTCACGACCTGGGCGGGTTCGTCTACGTGGCCTTCGTGATCGACGTCAACGCCCCTTATATAGTGGGCTGGCAGGTCAGCAGGACTGCGCATGCCAGCTTCGTGCTGGGATGCCCTGGAGCAGGCCATCCACGAGCGGCGCCGGTTCATCGTGGCGGACTGGTCCACCACAGCGACCGCGGCAGCCGATATGTCTCGATCAGATACTCGGAGCGCCTTGCCGAAGCCGGGATCGAGCCGTCTGTTGGCAGCGTCGGCGACAGTTATGACAACGCTTTGGCTGAGACCATCAACGGCCTTTACAAGGCCGAGGTGATCCATCGCAGGGGACCGTGGCGATCCTTCGAGGCGGTGGAATATGCCACGCTTGAATGGGTCGACTGGTTCAACAACAGGCGGCTGCTGGAGCCATCGGAAACATCCCGCCAGCCGAATCCGAAGAACGATACTACGCCATGCTGGACAACCAACTCATGGCCGCGTACCTTAAACCAAATGGCCTCCAGCAAACCCGGCGCGGTTCAACTGGATCAAACACCCGTACCATTATCGCACGCCTCAAATCCCTCGGGATCGATCCTGTCGTCCACGGTGACAGGGTTAGCGGGAGAACATTCATTTGGCGCCGCTGCACGACAGTCCTCGCCCTTATCGGTCAACATACTCAACTGTTTGAGGAAAATGGGTAGCGCGGCGACCTCCCGGGTAAGAAAATTATCCAGCTCGAGCCTGCGGGGTAATTTTCTTCTGAGACAAGTCTTGGTTTTGGTGCACCTAGCCTAGGTTCTTTTGAGACAGACCACATCCAGACCTCCTCACACGTCCAGATTGGCCACGTTCAGCGCATTATCCTGAATAAACTCGCGCCTTGGCTCCACGATGTCCCCCATGAGGCGCGTGAAGATTTCGTCGGCGAGGTCGGCTTGGTCGATTTCTACGCGGAGCATCGAGCGGACGTTGGGGTCGAGCGTTGTTTCCCAGAGCTGGTCGGCGTTCATCTCGCCCAGGCCCTTGTAGCGCTGGATAGCGAGGCCCTTGCGGCCCGCGGCCAGCACCGCATCGAGCAATTCCGATGGGCGCGTGATGATCGAGCCCTTGGCCGTTGCGACCACGGCAGCCGCTGCGGCCAGCGCTTCATCGCTGTCATCATCGACATTGTCGCTCGGCTTGGCGGCTGCTGCGGCCGCTTCCTGCGCGGCCTTGTCGGCGGCGCGCACGGGTACGAGGCGGCTTGGCGTTGCGTAGAGCGCAGCCTGTTCGCGCGAAAGCGTATCCAGCTTGCGGGCTTCGGCTGAGACGAGGAACGCGGCTTCTATGATGTGATGATCGGTCACGCCGCGGATGAGGCGCTCAAGATGATAGCCACCCTCGGCAGAGACGCGTCCGGTCCAGCGACCTTCGCTATCCACAAGGCCGAGCCAGTCGGCCGCGCGGGCAATCGCTGCTTCGCGTCCGCCCTTGTCGAGATCGGGCGCGAGGGCGCCAGCCAAGGCCAGGGCTTCCACGATGGCACTGTCATAGCGGCGCGGCACATAGGCCATGAGCGAGCGCATGCGCCGGCCATGGTCGATCAGCTCGCGTAAATCCTTGCCCGAGCGCTGGCCATCGGCGGTTTCCAGCACCAGCGTATCGACGCCATTGTCGACCAGATACTGGTCCATCGCCGACTCATCCTTGAGGTAAACCTCGGATCGGCCACGCGTCGCTTTGTAGAGCGGCGGCTGTGCGATGTAGAGATGACCGCCCTCGATAATGTGCGGCATCTGCCGGTAGAAGAAGGTGAGTAGTAGCGTGCGGATATGCGCGCCATCCACGTCAGCGTCGGTCATGATGACGATCTTGTGGTAGCGCAGCTTCTCGATGTTGAAATCATCGCGAATGCCGGTGCCCATCGCCTGAATGAGCGTGCCGATTTCGCGCGAGCCCAGCATCCGGTCAAAGCGCGCACGCTCGACGTTGAGGATCTTGCCGCGCAGAGGGAGAATCGCCTGGAAATGGCGGTCGCGGCCCTGCTTTGCGGAGCCGCCTGCGGAGTCACCCTCGACGAGATACAGTTCGCACTTGGAAGGATCGCGCTCCTGGCAATCGGCCAGCTTGCCGGGCAGGGAGGCGATGTCCATCACGCCCTTGCGCCGGGTCAGCTCGCGCGCCTTCTTGGCGGCCTCGCGCGCTGCAGCGGCGTCGATCACCTTGCTGATGATCGACTTGGCGTTCGCGGGATTTTCTTCCAGCCATTCGGCCATCTTGTCCGCCATCAGGCTTTCAAGTGGCTGGCGCACTTCGGACGAGACCAGCTTGTCCTTGGTCTGGCTGCCGAACTTGGGATCGGGCAGCTTGACCGAGACGAT
>CAMLFF010000339.1 GCA_946479185.1 uncultured Sphingobium sp. | reverse complement strand
GTGGCGCAGCGCTATCTGGGTGCGCCTTATGTGTGGGGTGGTCGTGGCTTTGGCTTCGATTGCTCAGGCATCGTGCAGATTGCCCTTGCAGCCTGCGGCATCAAAGCGCCCCGTGACACGGATCAGCAGGAAGCAGCGCTCGGCACGAAGCTGGACGACGACGCGGCCCTCCAGCGCGGCGATATCATCTTCTTCCCCGGCCATGTCGGGCTGATGGTGGATAGCGAGCGGATGATCCACGCCAATGCCCATTGGATGGCCGTGACGATCGAGCCACTGGCCGATGTCGTCGCGCGCCTCAAGGACACGCATGAACAACCGATCAGCAGCATGAAGCGGATCACAGCATGACGACCAAGCTTTTCATCGATGGCGCCGCCGGAACGACCGGCATCCAGATTCGCGAACGGCTTGAGGGGCGTAGCGAGTTCGACCTGATCGTGCTGGATGATGCCGCGCGCAAGGATGATCGCGCACGCGCTGGCGCCATCAACGCCGCCGATGTCGTGATCCTGTGCCTGCCCGACGATGCGGCGCGGCAATCGGTCGCAATGATCGCCAACGACACCACCCGCGTGATCGACGCATCGACGGCGCATCGCGTGGCGCAGGGCTGGGTCTATGGCATGCCGGAGATTAGCGGGCATGAGACGGTCGCCAATGCGCGGTTCGTCAGCAATC
The DNA here is from genome assembly GCA_946479185.1 of uncultured Sphingobium sp. The sequence goes on along the minus strand of CAMLFF010000339.1, from coordinate 2,527 downwards.
CTGGTTGCTACTCGACTGGCTTTATCGCCTTGGTCGCCCCGCTCGTGGCTGCAGGCCTGATCCCGGCGGATGCGCTGCTCACCTCCAACGCCGTCTCCGGCTATTCCGGCGGCGGCAAGGCGATGATCGCGGATTATGAGGGCGCGGATGGCCCGCAATCGGCATGGCGCACCTATGCGCTCTCGCTGGCGCACAAGCATGTGCCGGAGATGCAGGCGCGCTGCGGCCTTACCCATCGCCCGCTCTTCGTGCCCGCTGTCGTGCCGGTCTATTCCGGCATGATCGTGGAAGTTCCGCTGCACCGCGCTGCGCTTGCCTCCGGCGTTGATGCGGGCGCGCTGCGGGAAGCCCTCGCGGCCCATTATGCAGGCTCGCCGATTATCAGCGTCGCGCGCGACTATTCGCCCGGCACGCTGGGCGTCGAGATGCTGCAGGATAAGGACGTCATGCAATTGTTCGTGTTTGCCGATGCGCAGGGCGAGCAGATCCGCCTCGTGGCCGTGCTCGATAATCTCGGCAAGGGTGCATCCGGCGCGGCGGTGCAGAACCTCAACATCATGGCTGGGCTGCCAGAGACGACGGGCCTGCGCGTTTAACCCGTGCGCGCCTGCCATTGCGCAGGCGCTGCGAGTCCCTATCTTTAGCTCATCCCACCTTGCTGAAAGGATGAACGTGATGAGCGCGACCGCAACGCTGGCCGGCGGCTGCTTCTGGTGCACGGAAGCTGTCTATAAAAACCTCAAGGGCGTCGAGACCGTCGAAAGCGGCTATATCGGCGGCGCGCGGACCAACCCGACCTATGAGGAAGTCTGCTCCGGCCAGACCGGCCATGCCGAGGCGATCCGCATCACTTTTGATCCCGATGTGATCAGCTATGGCGATCTGCTCGATATCTTCTTCGCCACGCATAACCCCACCACGCTCAACCGGCAGGGCAATGATGTGGGCACCCAATATCGCTCCGCCATCTTCCCGCATGACGAAGAGCAGGAGGATGCGGCGGAGAGCGCAATCGCACGGGCGCAGAACGACCATGAGGAGCCCATCGTCACCACCATCGAGCCAATGGCGACCTGGTATCCGGCGGAGGATTATCATCAGAATTACTGGGCGCGCGTGGGCGATCGCAACCCATATTGCATGGCCGTGATCCCACCCAAGCTGCAGAAATTACGCAAGGGTTTCGCCGAGCGCCTGCAGGGCTGATCGACCGACTGCGTGGGCCGGGCGCGTAATCCGGCCCGGCAATTCGGTCTCTTTGGCGCATGAAAGATTGTCACGCGACATGACTAAGGATCAGGCTATAGCCTCGCCTGAGAAGGAGCCGTGTCGATGATCTTGCGAACCCTGAGTTTGAGCGCCGTGCTGGCCGTTGGTTTGAGCGGCTGCGTCGCCCGCACGGCCTATAATGTCGCCACAGCCCCCGTGAAAATGGGCGCCAAGGCCGCCGACTGGGCAACCGTGAGCGGCGACGAGGCCGACCGCTCACGCGGTCGCGAGCTGCGCAAAAAGTGCAAGGCCCGCTACGACCCCTATTATTGCGGCGACTGAGCCGAACTGCTGGCGATTACCCCAGGCTCAACCACCACGCCTTCACCGATGAGAAGCTCTGACTGGCGCGGCACATAGCGCGGCTCGGGTTTCGGCTCCTGCGGCCGTGCCGAGCGGATCGCCATGGACGCCATGATCGGGGCACAGAAGAAGCGCAGCGCGAGGCTCGCAAAGCCAAGGAACGATAGCAAGGCGACGCCCGTGCCCAGCATGCCGGCACCGAACAGGCAGGTGAGCGCCACCACCACGCAGGCAATGCCTGCTTTCATCTCGGGGCGTGTCGAATCGAACGGCGATTCCTCAGCGAGTCCCGCAAATTTAGGCGTCCGGCGCCATGCCAGCGGTCGGCTCGAAAGCCCCGCAATGCCCGCAACCAGCACCACATAGCTCAGCGACGCCCGCGCGATCTCGCCCTTGATCATCAACTCGACATCATCGCAGCCAGACAGGCGATAACGATGCACGAGCCGCACACCCCAAGTCGCCGCGCCCACGATCAGCAACACGCCGCTGATAGCGGGAACGCGAACCGGCTCCATAGCGCCAAAGGCAAGAGCTATGACCATGGTCAGCATCGCGCCGAGGCCCACCACCATGCCTGCCAGCGTCTGCAAGGGCGCCAGGCAGCGCACGACCTCAAGCAGCTTCGTCCAGCCCGGCAGTGGCGGCGCAAGCGGTGCGGGCAGGAACAGCTTCCAATGCTTGCGCAGCTGTTGCACCGGCCCCGCCGTCCAGCGGAAGCGCTGCTTTTTGTAGTCGTCGAACGTATCGGGAATGAGACCGCGCCCAAACGTCTCGGCAAAATAAAGCCCGCGATAGCCAGCTTCACGCAGACGCACCGACACTTCGGAATCCTCCGTCAGGCACCACTCCGCCCAGCCGCCAGCCTGGCGCAGTGCCTGCGTGCGAATGATGCACATCGTGCCGATGGTGAAGGCCCCGCCATATTCGCTCACGCCGGGGTAATCGACCTTGT
>CAMLFF010000338.1 GCA_946479185.1 uncultured Sphingobium sp. | reverse complement strand
CGCATTCCAAGCGTCGCCATCGATGCGCGGATGCTTGCGCCGCTCGCCCGCAAAGTGTCGATCATCGCGCCGCAGACGGTTGCCGGGCACGGCCTGCTCGCTTTGCTGCACAGCATTCATGCCTCGCTCAGCGTTGAGGTGCCGGGTGGGCTTGGACCCATCGAGAGTGCGCTCATTGAGCTGCTCGTGCCGATGCTGGCCAGTGCCGGGGGCGTCGAGGCGCGTGGTGGCATCGCGGCTTTGCGCGCACGGCAGTTCGAGCGGATTTGCCGCACCATCGAGACGCGGCTGACCGATGCGGAGCTGACCGTGCAGGCGATCGCGCGCGGCGAGGGCGTTTCCGTGCGTTATCTCCAGCAATTATTCGCGCGCTCCGGGCAGACCGTGAGCAGCTATGTGCGAGGGCGCAGGCTGGAACGGGCGCGGGCAGATCTGGTGAACCCGCTCCATGCACAGCTCAGTATTTCCGAGATCGGCTTCCGCTGGGGCTTCAATCAATCCGCGCATTTCAGCCGCACTTATCGCGATCGCTTTGGTGAGGCACCCCGCGAGACGCGTCGCGGGCGGACAATTAGGCCTGCGCGCCACGACAAGACCGGCGACCCGCGTTGACGCATGATCTCGTCAGCAAATTAGGAACTGCACCATGAGTTATGATGTTCTGGACGTGCGCCCGATGACCAAGCGGATCGGTGCCGAAATATTCGGTGTCGATCTCAGCCAGCCGCTCACCAACAAGGTGACGGATGAGCTGCACACTGCACTGATGGAGCATCAGGTCATTTTCTTCCGCGATCAGCCGATGACTTATGACAGCCTCAAGCGGGCCGGGCGTTCCTTTGGCGATCTGGCCATGCATAGCGGCGTTTCAGGAATGCCCGAGCATCCCGAGATCGTGACGATCCATGCGGATGCCAACAGCAAGTTCATTGCCGGAGAAGACTGGCATTCTGACCTGAGCGAAGACCCGGAACCGCCGATGGGCAGCATTCTTTACATGCATGTCGTGCCGCCTGCCGGTGGCGATACGCTCTGGTCCAGCATGTATGCCGCCTATGATGCGCTCTCCCCAGCGATGCAGGCATTTCTCGAGCCGCTGACGGCAGTGCATGATTCCAACCACATTTATCGCGCGCTGTTCCCTGATGTGGACAAAGTGTATCCGCGCAATACGCATCCGGTGGTGCGCACCCATCCGGTAACGAAGCGCAAATGCCTGTTCATCAGCAAGTCGAAAACCGTGAAGATCAATGGCCTTTCAGAGGAAGAGGGCGATGCGATCCTGCGCTTCCTCACCGAGCATGTGAAGAACCCCAATTTCCAAGTGCGCTTCCGCTGGCAGCCAAATTCGGTCGCCTTCTGGGATAATCGTTGCACGCAGCATTTCGCGACCTGGGATTATTTCCCCGAGACGCGCTCGGGCTATCGCGTAACGATTGCTGGTGACCGGCCATATTGAGGACATCGGCGCCCGGAGCTTTGTGATCGGGCAAGACGGCGCTGCGCCATCCTTAAGCCGTGAACAGCTCCTTGCGGATGATCGCATGGACGCCCCAATTGCCGTTGGCGACTTGCGATATGCCGAAATCGATGCCGACGGACATCAGTGAGATGGTCTCATCCTCGGTCAGGTCTTTGGTGGTCATCAGGAAGCGCCGGGTCTTGCGGAAGGCATCGCGCATGGCGGCATCGATGGACGCGCGCTTATAGACTTCGCTCTGCGCGTCCTCGCCTAATTCCTTGAGATAATCGGGGTGGCTAAAGCCCATGATGACCCATTCGGAGGCGGTCTCGATCATCGGATAATCCAGATCACGCAGCTTGCCGGTGAGCTCGCCCGCAGGATGGCGGATGACCTGGATGAGCGCTGTCATTGAGCATTCGATGGCGGTGCCGCACAGCTCTGAATCGCCCTGCGAAGCATGAGGATCACCCAGGGACAGTAGAGCACCCGGCACTTGCACCGGCAGGAATACGCTCGATCCGGGGCCGGTGCGCCAATTATCCAGATTGCCGCCGAAATTGCTGGGCGGGATGGAATCGACCGGCTCGGCATGGGCGGGCGCGACGGCAATCACGCCGAAATGCGGGCGCACGGGAATCTCGACGTTGCGCAGGATATCGTAATTGCGCTCGATCGTCTCCGGATCGACCGGAACGCCGGGATAATCATAGCGCTCATGCACGATGCCGAAGGGGTCGGTCTGCGGTGTCCAGCGATAGGAATAGACGGCGTGAGCGGTGGGCTTGCGCTCATTGCCGCTCTCCACCTCATAGATGGTGATGACCTCACGCGGGGTCGGCGGGCTGATGAGATCCTTATATTGGAAGCCCCAAAAGGTAGCGGCATTGCTCCCGAACGCCTTGCCCTGAAAGCGCGGATTGCCGCTCGTGCGCGGCTCAAGGCTGAGAATGCGCACCTCGATGATGTCGCCCGGCTGCGCATCCTGCACCGCAATTGGCCCGGTGCAGATATGGACGCCAAAGCCCTCGCCCGCGCCGCGCCCGAATTCGCTCGCATTGATGGGTCCAGCGCCGCGCCGCTCGACAGCTTTGCCATGCGTATCCCAATGATAAACGCTCTCCGCAGCCGCATCGCCCTCCACCATGCGCTCGGGATCGTCATTGGCGTGGTGGGTGAGCGTCTCGACCGTCACGAAATCGCCGGAGCGTATGGAGAGTGTGGGCTTGAGCAGCGAGCTGAAATGGCCCCAATGCACCGTCTTGGGGCTGACCGGCAGGTGATGATGGCGCACAAGGCCATCGTCCGGCATCAGCGTGAAGCCCTCCTGTGGGAGCGCGCCGCTCTCTTCGGGCGTGTCCAGCTCATCGGCGAAGGGGCCAATCTGGCTTGGCTCGTCCACGCCGCTCTTCTTGGCCGCCGAACGCCCGCGCCGCAGCGTATCGCTATTATCATTCTCGTCGCTCGGCAGCATCTTGCGATATTCGCGCGGGGAGGTGCCATATTGCTCGCGGAAGGCGCGGCTGAATGAGGCGGAATCGTTAAAGCCCCATTGGAACAAGATGTCCGAGATGGATTTCTGCACATGGAGCGGGCTGCGCAGATCGAGCCTGCAACGCTCTAGCCGCCGCAGCTTCACATAATGGCCAAAGCTGTCGTCGATCGATTCGAAGAGCTTCTGCAAATAGCGTGGCGAAATGCCATGTTCGCTGGCGACCTGCTGATAATTGAGATTGGGGTCCGAGAG
>CAMLFF010000337.1 GCA_946479185.1 uncultured Sphingobium sp. | reverse complement strand
GAGAGATAGACGAGGCCGGTTTTGGGGCTGTAGCTCATTGGGTGCCACGTATGCGAGGCCATCCAGCTTGGGCTCATCAGGTGCGGCGTGGTTGTGTTGTGGGCGCCGGGCTGGAGCACCGGGCGGCCGGTTTTCATGTCGATATGGCTCGCCCATGTATTGACCGACACATAGGATTTTGCCGAGATGAGCTGGCCAGTCTTGCGGTCCAGCACATAGAAGAAGCCGTTCTTCGGCGCCTGCATCGCGACTTTGCGCGGCTTGCCATCAATCTTGATGTCGGCCAGCACGATGGGCTGGGTGCAGGTGTAATCCCAGTCTTCCTCCGGCACCATTTGATAGTGCCATTTATAGGCGCCGGTCGTGGCATCAACTGCGACCATCGAGCAGAGGAACAGATTGTCGCCTCTGCCTTGGCTGCGGAAGTGCCACATGTGCGGGCTGCCATTGCCGGTGCCGATATAGACGAGATTGAGAGCGGGGTCGTAGGCGAAGCTGTCCCACGCATTGCCGCCAGCGCCAGCATCCCAGAACTTGCCATGCCAGGTGGGCAGGGCGATCTTCATGGCGCTGTCCGATGCTTCACCATCGGGGCCTTTGGATGGGTCGCCGGGCGTGATGTAGAATTTCCACAGGCGCTTGCCGGTCTCCGCATCATAAGCGACGACGAAGCCGCGCGAGCCATAGTCTGCGCCGCCATTGCCGATGATGATCTTGCCATTGTAAACGCGCGGCGCGCCGGTGATGCTGTACTGATCCTTGCGATCGAAGGTCTGGGCGGTCCAGATTTCCTTGCCGCTCTGCTTGTCGACCGCGATCAGGCGTCCATCGAGCGCGGCGATGATGATCTTGTTGCCCCAGGCTGCAATGCCGCGCGAGGAAGGGCCGCAACAGGCGAGGCCTGCCCATTCCTTGCCGACCTTGGGATCGAACGTCCAAAGCTTCGCCCCGGTCTTGGCGTTGTAGGCCGTGACGATGTTATAAATGGAGGCATTGTACAGCACGCCATCAACCACCAGCGGGGTTGCCTGCACGCCGCGATAGGTCTCAAGATCGGCATACCAAGCGAGGCCGAGGCGCTGGGCGTTTTGGTCATTGATCTGGTCGAGCGGGCTGTAGCGCTGCTCATCCCATGTGCGGCTGTAGGAGGCCCATTGGCCGGGCTGGTCATCAGCCTTGAGCATTTTACCCAGCGTGATGCCCGTCTGCGGTTCAGGTGTGGTGATCTGGCAGGCCGTGGCGCCAAGAAAGGCCAAAAGCGCGAATGCCCGGAGCAGTTGCTGCCTCAATTCTCTCTCCCTCGCCCATAATGCGCCAGCGATCTTCCAGCGCCTGCCTGTGTGAGCGCTATGCCGCAGCGGCGGGGGGATTCCAACGCGCCTGCCTTGATCAGGCGAGCCGCGATGTTTGACTAAGCTGGCAAAGCTCGGGCTGGGCGATATGGAAGCATTTCAATAAAATAGAAATGTTCGTTTCATTTTATGGGACTGATCAGTCAAGGGCGATCAATCTAGATCAGTTGCTAAGGGCCACCCATTTATGTTTGGCCAATGATGTTCCCCCCCGGGCGATGCTGCTGCCTTCCAGCTGCGGCGTCGCCCAATCCATATCAGGAGTGAAACATGACTGGACGTACGACCGACACTGCCCTCGATCGCCTGTTTCTTGACCGCTGGTCGCCGCGCGCGTTCGATGGATCGGCGATGTCCGATGCTGATTTGAACACCATGCTGGACGCAGCACGCTGGGCGCCTTCCGCCTATAACTACCAGCCCTGGCGCCTGCTTTATGCGCGCAAGGATGATGCGAACTGGGACGCGTTCCTGTCCGTGTTGATTCCGTTCAACCAGAGCTGGGCGCAGACGGCATCGATGCTTTTGGTCATCGTTTCCGATACCCTCATGGAAACCGCCGAGGGCGCCAACCCATCGCACAGCCACAGCTTCGATGCTGGCGCGGCCTGGGGTCAGCTGGGTCTGCAGGCAGCCATGCTGGGTTATCACGCGCATGGCATGACCGGCGTGGACTTCGACAAGGCGCGTGAGGTGCTTGCCGTGCCCGAGCGCTTCCGCATCGAGGCGGCGGCTGCCATCGGCAAGCGTGGCGATGTCTCGGTGTTGCCGGAATTTCTGCGCGACAAGGACGTGCCGAGCGACCGCAAGGCGCTAAGTGAGATTGCCTTTGCGGGCAAGTTCGTCGCTTGAATAACCAGCCTTCCCCATCCGTTTTCGGGTGGGGAGGGCATTTCGCTGACCGTTAGGCGACCCGGCGTGTGATCGGCTCGACGACGTCATATTGCGAGATCTGGCCCTCGCGCTTGCTGTCATACAGCGCCTGATCGGCAAGGCCCATCAGATGGTCCAGATCCTCGTCCTTTCCATCGGCGATCACATATCCAAGGCCGGTGGACACTCTCAGCGTAAGATGGCCGATGCGAAATGGGCTCCCGATGGCGTCCGTGATGCGCGCGGCAAGTTGGGCAGCTTCGGCCGCATTCTTTATGCCATATTGGATGACGGCGAACTCATCGCCGCCGAGGCGCGCGACGATGTCATGCTCGCGGATGGTCCTGGCGATGCGCTTGCCGACTGCGGCCAGCAAAGCATCGCCGACCGGATGGCCGTGCGTATCATTCACGGGCTTGAACCCGTTGAGATCAAGATAATGCACAGCGATCAGCCCGCTATTGCTGTTGAGGGCCATCCGCTCATCAAACCATTCACGTAGTGCAATGCGGTTGGGCAATGCCGTGAGCGCGTCCTTGCGGGCGAGGTTTGAGAAGGTCAGGCGCAGGCTGATATCGTGAATGGAGCGTTGATGCTTGCTGCGCAGGCTCTGGATGCCGCTCATCAGGATGGCAGCCATCACAGCGCCGGTTATCCGGTAGATGGTGTTATCGCTGATGAGGTTGACGCAGACGGCGGGGCCAAGCGTGACGATCATCGACGGCAGCGCGATGCGCAAGCGTGACCCCATGCCCACGGCAACCCCCGCGCAATAAGCGACGAGCAGGCACATGACGAGCATGTGTATCTCGGCATTGCTGGTGATCAGCGCGCGCGCGCCGAACATGCCGAGGAAAATTGCGAAGGCGATGTAAGCGAGGGCAAAGCGCGCTTCGAGCTGTCTGGCGCGCGCGATTGTGAGGCTTTTGTGGTGAATTTCACGCAGGGCGAACCGCATGCATGTCAGCCGGGCGATGGACGCGA
>CAMLFF010000336.1 GCA_946479185.1 uncultured Sphingobium sp. | reverse complement strand
CGATGTGACGCCAGCCCGGCTCGCCCTCGCGCGAGCGCCCACCCAGCACCTGCCAATCCACCACGCGCAGGCACATGCCGGAGAGGCGACGGAACATATAGCTTTGATCGGTGGGGTTTTGCGTTGGGTAGGCCGTGGCAGGCAGGCTCATATTGTCGCGCCAGCTTTGCAGAGCGGCTTCCTTCTGCTGGGCGCGGCCTAGCTGCCAGATGCCGAGCCCGATCATCACCAGGATTGCCAGGCCAACGATGATGGTCGGAATGACGGGAAGCTTGCGGATCATGCGCGCGTTTCGTCCGCGGGCGGCGCTACCGGGGCGATCCGCCCTTCCCGCGCCTGATTGCGATATTCCAGCATGAGCAGCGCCGCTTTTGAGATGCGCAGGCAGAATATGACCAGCGCCGTCGTAAGCGGCACCCAGAGCAAGATATGGACCCAGAAAGGCGGACTGGCGGAGACCTGAAGAACCAGTGCGAGCGCGGTAACGAGCCCACCGACGATGAGGATGAGAAAGGCCGCAGGACCGTCGCCCACGTTGAAGGTTGACAGATCGAGCCCGCAGGCGCGGCAGCGCGGGGCGAAGCTTACCCAGCCATCGAACAGCGGACCAACCCCGCAGCGAGGGCAGCATCCTTTGAGCGCCGCGCGGACAAGCGGCGTTGCCAGCGCGGGTTCGGCTGGCTTGGAGGGCGGTTGCGTCATGCGCTTACCAACGCAGATAGTGCAGGAACGGACATCGCCTCAAACCTCCTGAAAACAAGACAACGCGCGAACATCGTCCGCGCGTTGCCGTCATAACCTACCATAGTGCCGGGCGAGCGACGCCGGGCAGCGCATGCACGCCGGCCCGAAACGCTCGCACAGATTTTAACCGGCGTGGACCGGTGCGCCCCAGCCACCCCAGACATAGATGGCGACGAAGAGGAACAGCCAGACCACGTCCACAAAGTGCCAGTACCAGGCAGCAGCTTCGAAACCGAAATGCTGACGTGGCGTGAAGTGACCCTTTTGCGCACGCAGATAGCAGACGATCAGGAAGATCGTGCCGATGATCACATGGAAGCCGTGAAAGCCGGTCGCCATGTAGAAGGCCGAGCTATAGGTCGTGCCGCCGAACGCGAACGGTGCGTGCATATATTCATAAGCCTGCACCATCGAGAAGACGAGGCCGAGCAGGATCGTGAGCAACAGACCCGTCTTGAAGCTCTGACGATCCCCATGAATGATCGCGTGATGCGCCCATGTGATGGTGGTGCCCGAGCAGAGCAGGATCAGTGTGTTCAGCAGAGGCAGTTCGAAGGCGTTGAGCACTTCGATTCCCTTGGAGGGGAACAGGCCATCGACTGGCGGCAGTGCCGAGGGGAAGAGCGAGAAATCGAAGAAAGCCCAGAACCAGCCGACGAAGAACATGACTTCCGATGCGATGAACAGGATCATGCCGTAACGCAGGTGAAGCTGCACAACCGGCGTATGATCGCCATGATGCGCCTCGCGGACAACGTCTGCCCACCAGAAGAACATGGTAGCGAGCACGCCGATGAGCCCCGCGAAGAAGCCGACGCCACCCCAGCTACCCATCTCTGCAGGGTGCAGCCATGTGACGCCACCCATTGCCATGACCAGCGCGGAGATTGATCCCATCAGCGGCCAAAAGCTCGGTGGCAGAATATGATAATCGTGATTTTTGGCACCGGCCATGTGAGGTTCCCTGTATCTAAGCGGTATCTGAGCGCTCGTCTGCGCGCTTCTTTAGCTTTGGTCGTCTGTGTTCTCAACTGGATAGAAGGTGTAGCTAAGCGTGACTTCTTCCACATCCTTGCCGTCCGGATCATTCAGGAAGGCATTATCGATATAGAAGAGCACGGGCATGCGCACCTCCTGCCCCGGTTGCAGCGTCTGCTCGGTGAAGCAGAAGCACTGTATCTTGCTGAAATAGCGGCCAACCTGCTCAGGCGTGACGTTGAAAACCGCCCGTCCCTTCACTGGTTTGTCCGAAAGATTTTTGGCGATGAAGATCGCCATCGACTTGCCGCCGACGCCGACGGTGACCCGCTTTTTCTCGGGATAAAATTCCCAAGGCAGTCCTCCGCCGATGTTCGAATCGAAGCGGATCGAGAGCATGCGTGTCTGCGTTTGAACCGTGGCGAGGCGCTGCGTTGCCGTCGCTGCGTCTACGCGCTGGGTCGTGCCGTTGAAGCCCGTCACCTGGCAGAAGAGCTGATAGAGCGGCACGGCGGCGAAACCCAGCCCAAGCATCGCAGCAGCAGCAAGCCCGGCGAGGGTCGCCGTGCGCAGATTGCTGGAGCGAAGTTTGGTGATCGCCGTCATGTGCGCCTCAGACCATCTTCGCGATGGTGATCGCGTAGAACAGGATTGCGAGGCCGCCCAGAATGAAGGCGAGGATCTTGGCGCGCGAACGCTGGCGAGCCTGAATGATGCGCTGCTCTTCCGGTGTCATGATGCATATACCCAATGGTCGATGACCACTGCCCCGAACATCAGGAACAGATACAGCACCGAATATTTGAACAAGCGGCGCTCCGGCCCCATGCGCGTAGGATCAGCTTCCCTGCGCAGGCCGACCTGCAACGCCATTGCAGCGAAGACGCCGGTCGCGACGAGCGCGGTGACGCCGTAGATGAGCCCGGTCAATTGCAGCAGCACCGGCGCGAGCGCGGCCACGGCCATGATGCTGGTGTAAGCGAAGATCTGGCGGCGCGTCGCGACTTCACCGGCGACAACCGGCAGCATCGGGATGCCCGCATTGGCATAATCCATGCGCACGAACAGCGCGAGCGCCCAGAAGTGCGGCGGCGTCCAGAAGAAGATGAGCATGAACAAGGCGATGGGCAGCGCGGCGACATCGCCGGTAACGGCTGCCCAGCCGATCATGGGCGGGAAGGCGCCTGCTGCGCCACCGATCACGATGTTCTGCGCGGTGCGTGGCTTGAGCCAGATCGTGTAAATGAACACATAGAAGAGGATCGACACGGCGAGTATGGCGGCGGCGAACCAGTTGGTCGCCACGCCCAGCAACAGCACTGAGAAGACAGCCAGACCAACGCCGAAATGCAGCGCCGTTTCGCGCTCCATGCGGCCTGCCGGCAATGGACGCTGCGCCGTGCGCTTCATCTTGGCGTCGCGATCAACCTCATACCATTGGTTGAGCGCCCCGGCCGCGCCCGCGCCAAGCGCGATGCAGAGAATGGCGGTGAA
>CAMLFF010000335.1 GCA_946479185.1 uncultured Sphingobium sp. | reverse complement strand
AGGCGGGCAGGGCAGCATGTTTATCGAGGTTCAGCAGCCCGGTGCTCGCCGCGATCTGCGGCGTGGCAGCACGGCGCTGCCGACCTTCGGCGAACGAGGTCCATAGCCGCCGCAACAGGGCAGGGCGCCGCGCGATGATTTTGACGGCGGTGCCCGGTGAGCGAGCCTTGATCGCCTCCACCAGCTGGCCAAAATCCAACGCGCCCTGCAAGGCATCGCGGCGCTGCGCAAAGGCCTGGGCCAGGCCGGCATCCGGCGTGATGCCGGCCAGCAATTGCGCCTGATTGGCCAGCATGGCCTCAACATCATTGGCCGACAGGCGGTGGGAAATCGAGCCGCTATGCCGGCGGTATAAATACCAGGGTTCCGGCACGATCCACATGCTGGCGCCGGCCAGCAGCGTGCGCAGCAGCAGATCGTAATCCTCGCCGATCCGCAGGGTTTCGTCATAGCGCAGCAGACCCAGCGCCTCGGCACGGATCAGCGGCTTGAGATAGCCGAGCGCGGGCAGCTTGCCGTCCATGCCGGCGGTCACCCAGGCTTCGGCGCTGACAGGGAATGGTGCGTCGTGGTCGGCCAGCAGCAGGGTTGGCGGGCTGCCGTCCTCATGGAAATGCAACAAGTCATCGGCCACGATATCGGCCTTGAAATGCGCCGCCGCTGCCAGCAGCCGTTCGAGCCGCTCGGGGTGCACAATATCGTCGGAGTCAACGATGGCGATCCATTGCCCGCGCGCCCGCGCCAGCGCCAGGTTACGCGTGCGGGCCGGGCCGCCATTCTGCGGCGAGGCGACCAGCCGCACGCGCTCGTCGCGCGCCATGATGGAGGTTACTACCGACACGCTATCGTCGGGCGAAGCGTCGTCTGAAACGATGATTTCGAGATTGCCCATGGTCTGGGCCAGCACGGAGTCCAGCGCACGCGCCAATGTCGCGCCGCCGCGGTAATTCGCCATGATGACGGAAACCGTCGGAATCCCCTGCTGTGCGCGCGTGGGCTGCATGGCGAGCTCCGGTTCGAAAGATTGCCAGGCGCTAGGAGGCGCCGGCTTGTCCCGTCAGGCCTGCGGCGCCGTAGCGTCGAGAGTGGCCAGCACGGTTTTGAGCTGTTGCATATGCTCGCTGATCTGGCCGATCCTGAGGCGGGCCGCAGCGGCATTGCGCTCGGCGTCCTCAATGGCGCCTTCGTCTTCTTCCGAGCGGGTGCCGAACTCGCCCGAATTGTCGATCAAATTGGTGGCTTGGGCATAATAGACGTCGAGGCGTGTCTGCAGGCCTTCGCGTTCCCGCTGGGCCCCCTCGATTGCCGCCAGCAGCGAGCGGCGGACCGTCATGAAACGGTCCTTGTCGGTGCTGGCGTCGCGCGAAGGATCACGGGTGCGGAAGAGGCGTGTGCCGACGGAAAGGATCGAAGCCATTCATCGCCTCCTGTAGTCTAGCGGCTGCCCGTGCGCATCAGCACGACCTTGACGGTGCGCAGCATAATAACGATGTCACCGATGAAGGACCAGTTACGAGCATATTCGGCATCGAGCCGGACGCGCTGTTCATAGTCCACGTCGCTGCGGCCGCTAACCTGCCACAGGCCCGTCAGACCCGGACGCATGCTGGCATAGGCCGTGATGTCATTGGCATAGCGAACGATTTCGTCCTGCACGATGGGACGGGGCCCCACCAGGCTCATGTCGCCGCGGATGATGTTGATCAGCTGGGGCAATTCATCGAGGCTGGTGTCGCGCAGGAACTTGCCCAGCGGGGTGATGCGCGGATCGTTGCGCAGCTTCTGGGTCGCTTCCCACTCTTCGCGGGCCAGCGGGAACATTTCGAGGTGCCGTTCCAGCGCCTCTTTGGAATTGACGATCATGGAGCGGAACTTGAGGCAGCGGAACTTCTTGCCGCGATGTCCGACCCGTTCATGGGAGAAAAATACCGGTCCCCGATCGATCGAGAACATGGTGACCATGATGAAAAAGATCGCCGGAAGCGCGCAAAAGAGCATGATGGATGCAATCGTGACATCGAATGCTCGTTTCAGCGCGCCGCCCTTGGGCGACTTGGTTTGGGTCTCGATGCCCGAAAGATCGAGGCCTGCGTTGACTATCGACATTTTTGTTCACCCGCCATGTTGAACGTAGTTCGAGTTGCTACTGTGCTTTTCGTGTCCAGCTGTAATGGTTTGCGATGATGCCCCGGTGCCGCAGGGCGGGGGGCCGTGATTACCGCAGTCCCGCCCGGATGTCTCCGCTGCGAGGGTTCGTAGCAAACGCTTGATGTTTGCCGACTTCTGTCGGTTTGGTCCTGCAAAGGCGCGGTTCGCTCAAAAGCAAATCAAGCGCATGTTTGCGGGATCAAAATGATCACGATTATGTGGGGCAGGCAACAGCGTACGCGCATGGCTGTCATGCGGGCACGTGATCATGAGATGATCACAATTGGCAGGATGGGAGGTGGCGGGTTACCGCGCGAAGACGAAGACGATGCCGTTCCACAGCAGGTAGACGCCGACCCAGGCAAGGACGATCACGGCCAGCGCGGTCATGCCAGTGGGCCAGCGGCTCCAGATCTGGCTCCGGAGATTGGCGACGGGTGCCCCGACGCCGTTTTCCGCGGCGCCTTTCTTGTCGTGTCCGTCCTGGCTCATGTTCTGGCTCCTGCCCCAAACGTTGCGATACTGGCAACTCCGTGCCGTCTATCGCAAACCTCGGAAAACTACCCTAACGTCTATAGTGAAATTTTCAGCAATGGATGAGTTCAAGCAACTGGTAAACGCACGACAGCGTTTCCAGTGCCACGACTTGCACAAAATACCGAAAACCTCACCGCCTTATTGCTCTGGCGGCTTCACACAATAGAAACGCTATATAGCGTTCACCGCCCCGCCACAAGCGGCGGCAAATCAACTTTAGGACTAGCACTAATGGCGTGGAGTGGCGGAGGGTGGTGCTACCGATCGCCGGAGCGGAGATATTGCCCGATCACGACGACCCGTCGCGCTACCGACAAGCGGCGTTGCTCGAGTAATCTGCTCCGCGCGGATGTCAAACAAACCTAAAGCGCCTCCGGCCAATGCCCGGCAATCCAGCTCGCCATCGCCCCTATATCGGTCGCCTTGGTGGTATCCACGTCAAACACTGGTCCACGCCCCACCGGCTCCGCACGTGCCACCAGCGCTGCCAATTCCGGCAAATACGCTGCCCCCGGGTGCCCCGGCAAGCGGTCCTCTAATCGGCCGGCATAGCGCTCCACGACCACCGCCG
>CAMLFF010000334.1 GCA_946479185.1 uncultured Sphingobium sp. | reverse complement strand
ACATCCTTGAAGCCCTTGCCGAGCGTGAAGCTCGTGAGGCCGCTGGCATCCATGATCGTGCGGATGTCCAACGTCGGGTCGGCCGAGGTGGGGATGAAGGGGTTGTCACGCCGGATGGTGATCGCGGTGTTACGATAAGGCACGGCGCGGTGCCGGCCTTCAGCATGGCCATAGTTGAAGCCGAATTCCAACGTCAGCGCTGGTGTGGCTTCCCAGGTCGCGAAGGCCATCGCATTATAGCGCTTGGTGGGTGAGACGATGGGGAAATCGAAATAGATATTCTCGCCGGGGCCATCGTTGGTGCCGCCCAGCTGGTAGAGATTGTTGGCGAGCGTGCCCTGCGTCGTGCGGAACGGCGTGCCGTCTGGCCGGAAGCCGATGCCGTCGATCGGGCGGAGGACCGGTACGAGGCGGCCTTCATATGCGCTTGCGGGAATCGGGCCGTTCGGCGGTGTGGTGATGCCGTTATAGGGCGCGGTCCAAGGGTAAACGCCTGCCAATATATTGTTGGCCGGAATAGACGTTACACGGGGGTTGCGGCTGATATTGATAAAGCCATTAGCGCACCAGTCACGCTCGGGGCAAGCCTCGACACCCTCGGCATTCTCATATTCGCCGCCGATAACAAGGTGGAAGGTCGGGCTGACTTGCCAGCCGCCAGCCACGCCGAATTGGCGGGTGAAATTGTCGCCATACTGCGAAAAGCCGAGCTGGGCATTCGCCTTGTAGCCGGTGAACTTCTTGTCGATCAGCAGGTTGACTACGCCGGAGACAGCGTCCGATCCATAAACTGCCGATGCGCCGCCGGTCACGACTTCCGCGCGCGAGAGCAGGATCGAGGGGATCATATTTGTGTCGACTGTGGCGCGCGTGGTGGAAGGCACGAAGCGCTTGCCATCGACCAGCGTGAGCGTGCGCACGGCGCCAAGGCCGCGCAGATCGAGAATGCGTCCGCCGACATAGCCGCCCTCGGCGCCAAGGCCGGTGGAGGCGGGCGTGTTCGTTGCGCGGAAGGCGGGCAGCTCGTTCAGTGCATCGCCAAGATTGGTGGCGCCGCGTGCTTCGAGGCGTTCGGCGCTCATCACGGATACAGGGGTGGGCCGATCAAAACCGGATGCGATGCGCGATCCGGTGACGACGATGGACTGGTCTTGCTCTGCACTCTCGCTCTGCGGCGCAGTGTCCTGCGCGAAGGCTGGTGCGGCGACCATGCCGATGGCAATAGCAAGAAGGCAGCTTTGCTGGCGCAGGCCGGGGACGGCTCGAGTCATTGTGTCTCTCCCAAGATCGTTTTCTACCGGGATAGCTACCGTCGATTTAATTAGGTTGCAATCTACTTTATCTCCCTAGGAGAGAGCAGCTGCTGAGTGCGGCAAAAAAAGCGCATCTGATGCTGTCGGCTTAGGTGCAACGGGCAAAAGGGAGGCTTGCAGGTCCTGCGCCCGTAAGAAGGAGCGGGAACATCATCGATCTTCCCGCCCCCTCGAAGTCAGCGTCCGTCAGCTTTGCTGCCTATTGCTTCCCGGCGACCGAATAAGTGATCGCAGCGTTGCGGGTTTTCTGAAAATCAGGAACGCTCAAGCCCTTGAACGCCGCGTAGACATCGATGTTGCCGATCCCAAGTACGGCGGCCATTTTCTCCAGCATGAAAAAGATCACGCCATAATGGATCATGCCGATCCAGTTGCGGCTGCGGATCAGATCCTTCTCTTCTTCGCTCAGCTCGGACTGCGCGAACAGGCCTTCCTGATCCTCGATGAACTGCTTGCGGAAATCAGGCTCGATCAACCGGTGCAGGAAGTGATTGATGCGATAGCCTTTCACAGCGCGCTCGATCGTGAAGGGGTAGGTGCCCTCTATCTCTTCCACGCCAGCCATTTCGCGCGTCGCCCGTGCGCGCAGGGCTTCATCGCTTTCGGCAGGAGCGCTCGCGTCGCCCAGATCCTTGAAGAGCATCGTCGCGATGGCTGTCATTGACGGCAGGAAATAGCTTTGATGCAGCTTCTCGACCTGCTCAGACAGGGCGCCACGCATCAGCAGCCACATAACCACTTCCGCACCTTCCCAGCCACCCAGCTTAGCCAGATCGGTTACAGTCGAATCGAGAAGCGACTCTGGATCATTGGTCAGCCGCTCCATGAACTCCATGTCCCAGGCGGTGTTGTTGAACCCGCAGCGCTCGCCATGCACCTGATGGGAGAGGCCGCCCGTGCCTGCAATCACCACCTTTATATCGCGCGGATAGCTCTGGATCGCGCGGCGCAGGGACCGCCCGAACTTCCAGAAGCGTCGCGCCGTCGGGATCGGATGCTGGAGCACGCCGCACTGGAGCGGAATGAGGCGGCAAGGCCAGCCATTCTCATAAGGTAGCAGCACGGAGAGGGGCGAGAAGGCGCCATGATCGAGGCCGAGCCCCTGCCAATAGGACAGGTCGAACTCATCGGCCACCATGCACTGGGCAATATGTTGCGCGAGATCAGGATCGCCCTTGATCGCGGGCAAATCGCGCTTGCCGCCGCCTTCATCGGCGGGGGAATATTCCGCACCCACACCCAGCGCGAAATGGGAATAATGCTCAAAGAAGGAGGTCATATGATCGTTGTAAACATACAGGATCACGTCCGGCTTCTCATCGGCCAGCCACTGCTTGACCGGCTCAAAGCCCTCGAAGATCGGCGCCCAAACCGGATCGGTCTGCTTGTTGGCATCCTTGGCGAACGCGATTGTCGGCGTGTGCGAAACGGCGAAACCGCCTAGAATCTTGGCCATAAGACCTCTCCTTGGAGCTGCAGAGCATTTGGAATCGCCCTCGTGTGCCAAGACATATCAGAGGCGTTTTTGTATGCAACGCAAACGATGAGGGCAGGAAGGGTTGTCAGGCCGGGCGGGGGCTCTTTTGCTGGACCGCCATCAGCTGCGAAGGGAAGGGCGTGATGAGCCGATGCGCTGTCTTCCAGCTTTCGCGCAGCCATGCGTCATGATCTTCACGGTGGAGGATGACCGGCATGGTGCGCGGGTTCACGGCGCTCACCAGCCGGTTCGGATCGCAGGTAAGCAGGGCAAAGCTCGGGATTTCGCTATCCCGCCAGATGCCGGCCATCGCAAAAGCAGGGGAGGCGGCGAGCGCGAAGCTGTGTGCGGATCGCTTGCCGGTCACCGGGTCAGGCTCCTGCGACCAGAGCTGGAAGGATGTTGCCGGGATCAGGCAGCGATAATCCGTGTGGCGCAAGGTGCCGATCCAGAAGGTGCTTTCCACATT
>CAMLFF010000333.1 GCA_946479185.1 uncultured Sphingobium sp. | reverse complement strand
ATGAGCAGGCGCAATATCCCTGGAACAAATGCCAATTGCGCAGGCTCGCGCGAAGGCTGGAAGCTGACCGGCCACCGCTGGGGGTGTGCTTCGGCGCACAGATGATCGCGGCCGCGCTGGGGGCTCATGTGTATGCCGGGCCGGTCAAGGAGGTCGGGTTTCACCCCGTCCGCGTCAATCCCACGGGTCTTCAGGGGCCGTTACGTCATCTTGTCGGCGTGCCAGTGCTGCACTGGCATGGCGACACGTTCACCCTGCCGGAAGGTGTCGATCTGCTGGCATCAAGCCATGCTTATGATCATCAGGCCTTCCGGCGGGGACCAAATCTGCTCGCACTGCAATTCCACTCCGAAATGGGCGAGGATGAGCGCTTCCACGAGTGGGTTCAGCAGTGGCCCGAATCCGTTCAGGAGGCCGGCGGCACCGAGGCGGACCTGCGGCTCGCCCACGATCTGCTCGGCCCCCGCGCTGTCGCTGCGGGCCGGGCAATGATCGCAGAATGGCTCGAAGGGCTAGATGCACACAACGTCATCGCCAAGCGGCGCTATTTCGGAGGGCAGTTGCGAGCTCATTAGGAACAACGAGCGGCTGAAGTATACCGCAAGAAATTGCGCGCTTGGGCGACAATGTCAGCAGCTTCATCGTCAGGACATCGTGTCGCAAGCAATGAGGGCGGTTGGCAGCAAGCCTAAGATCGCCAACATTCCTGCCGCTCCAACGCACAATGAAATTCTCCAAAAGCCAAATCGCTGGACGAGGCGCATCGTGGCAGAAAAGGCACAGCCGGTTTCCATTTGTTATGGCGAAGGCGTGATCTCTCTTTCCCTATGCTTTTAGTAGAGTATTCGGCGAACATCAAAATGATCGGCACTTTTGGCTGCACTGCAATCACGGGCCTCTCCCATCGGGGAGAGTTCTGAAGCAGACAAGCCACGCAGGAAAAAGGATAAACACATGACAAATACACTGCGCCTCTTGCTCACTTCCGCGAGTCTGGCAGCCTTGTCGACGACCGCTCATGCCCAGGAACCGGCAACGGCAACGGCAGACAATAATTCTTACGCCGAACAGGACATCGTCGTTACCGGCACGCGCGTTGCTGGGCGCAGCCGCCTCGACACGACGTCGCCCGTCGATGTGCTGACGGGCGATGCGCTGCGCGGTCAGGGAACGGCCGAGCTGGGTCAGGCGCTCGCCAATGTTGCGCCGTCCATCAACTTCCCCCGCTCCTCCGCCGTGGATGCAACCGACAGCATCCGCCCGGCAACGCTGCGTGGCCTGTCTCCCGATCAGACCCTCGTCCTCGTCAACGGCGTTCGCGGCCATACCTCGGCCCTGCTGAACACCAACGGGTCCGTAGGACGCGGTGCTGCTGCATTCGATCTCAATAGCATTCCGACAATCGCCCTGGAAAGCGTGGAGGTTCTGCGCGACGGTGCCTCGGCGCAATATGGCTCGGACGCGATTGCAGGCGTTGTAAACCTGCGCTTGCGTGAGGCGCGCAGCGGCGGCGGCGCGACCATGAGCTATGGGCAGTATCTAACGGAGGTAAGCCCAGCCCGATCCAGCCGCAATGCTTACGATGGTGAGACGATAAACGCCTCGGTGTGGCAGGGTATTGCTCTTGGAAACGATGGCTTCCTGACTCTCTCGGCGGATTATTTGAACCGTGGCCGGACCAGTCGTGGTGACATCGACACCCGCTTCACACCCGCGACCGTATCGTCGCGCTTCGGGGATCCCGAGGTCGAGCAATATTCACTGTTCGCGAATTTCGGCGTGCCGGTCGGCGAGAAGTGGCAGGTCTATGGCTATGCCGGCTATCAGGACCGCGACAGCACTGGCGCTGCGCTTCCACGCGCGCTATCCAACGTCAACAGCGTGCCCGCCATCTACCCCAATGGCTTCACACCGCTGATCAATGTCGACTCTAAGGACATCAACGCCTCGCTCGGTGTTAAGGGCGAGATCGGCGACTGGGCGGTGGACATCAACGCATCCTATGGTCGCAACATGCTCACCTTTGAGACGCGCCGTTCGCTCAATTCCACCTACGGCACAGCGTCTCAGACGGACTTTAACAGCGGCCGCCTGACCTATGATCAGTGGACCGGCGGCGCGGACGTCACCCGCAAGATCGCATTGGCGGGCGACAATAGCCTGAACGTCGCCTTTGGCGTCGAAGGCCGTCATGAAAGTTTCAAGGAGGAGGCAGGCGAGACCGCATCCTACAACCGCGGCCCTCTCGGTGCGAATGTCAATCTGGGCAGCGGCGCGCAAGGCTTTGCTGGCTTCCGCCCGGCTGATGCTGGCAAGAATAGTCGGGAAAATATCGGGGCCTATCTCGACCTCGAAGCTCAGATCGCCAATCTCACCGTTGGCGCTGCTGGACGCTATGAGCATTATTCGGATTTCGGCGACAATGGCACGGGCAAGGTTTCGCTCCGTTATGACTTCGCACCGCAGTTCGCCCTGCGTGCCACTGCATCAACCGGCTTCCGCGCCCCGTCGCTCCAGCAGCAGTTCTACAGCTTCACCCAGTCGACTTCGATCAACAATGTCATCGTCGATGTACGGACGCAGCCGTCTACGACCGCTGCCGCCGTCGCACTGGGCGGCAAGGCGCTGAGGCCTGAGAAATCGACCAACCTGTCGGCAGGCGCCGTCTTCCGCACGGGCGGGTTCGAGTTCACTGTGGACGCCTATCGCATCCGTGTCCGTGACCAGATCGCCCTGTCCGAAAATCTCGCCATTCCTGGCGTTGGCACGACCGACCGCGCGCGCTTCTTCATCAACGGCATCCGCTCCACAACAAAGGGCGTGGACGTGATTGCCCGCTATCGCCTAACCACGGACACGCTCGGCAAGTTCGATCTGACAGCGGCAGGCAATTATAACGAGGTGAACATTACCGACGCACCCGGCACCACGCCTGGCGGAGCGGCGCTCTTCACGCAGCAGCGCATCACAAGCCTGGAGCGTGGGACACCGCGCTGGAAGGGCAGCACCGCCGCCGACTGGTCGCTGGGCAATGTCGGCGCGACGCTTCGCGCTACCTATTATGGGAATGTAGTGCAGCCTGCCCCGAACGTCATAGATTATGTCAACACCGGCAAACACACGCTGATCGACCTCGAAGGGCGCGTAAAGCTGCTGCAAAAGGGGACGTTGGCAATTGGGGCGAACAATCTGTTCGATGTCTATCCTGATGCTGTCGCCACGACCAACGGCAACAACTATAATGCGGGCGCCACGGCATTCCCTTATTATTCCCC
>CAMLFF010000332.1 GCA_946479185.1 uncultured Sphingobium sp. | reverse complement strand
CGACCTCCACCATCTTCTTGCCCTGATTCATCGCGCTGGTGCGCAGCAGCGCATAGGCATCCGGCTCGGAGAGGCCCCGCTGCGCCATGATGATCGCCTTGGCGCGATCGATCGTTTTGCGATCAGCAAGCTGCGTGCGGGCATCGTTCAGTTCGCTCTGCATCCGCGCGAAGGCATTGAAGCGACGGATCGCCAGATCGAGAATGGGCTTTACCCGCTCTTTGCGCAGGCCATCGACAACATAGGCGGAGATGCCCGCATCAATCGCGGCGCCGATCATGCTGTCATCGGATTGATCCACGAACATGGCGATAGGCTTGGCGAGTGCGCGGCTGATCACCAGCATTTCCTCCAGCGTATCGCGGCTGGGATTGCCCAGATCCATCAGCACGACATCCGGCGCCATGCGCTCCAGTCGCGCTACAAACGCGCCACGCGGCGGCACGACATGAATATCGTCATAGCCCGCCTCGCGCAGCCCTTCCTCAAGGACTGTCGCCCGCGCACCGCTGTCATCGATGATGACGATTCTCAACCTTGCCCCCGTTCGCTCGTGCAGCACGAATGCATCAGGAAGGGCAGGCGGGTCAAACGCCATCCACTTTGGCCGCACCGGCGCCATATGCATTGCGCCGTGCGGGCAAAGTGGCAATGACACAGCCACCATGAAGAAGAAGCGCCGATACCTGACCGCCACCATGCCCGATGGCTATGTGAAGACGATCGGCCCGACGAGCGACAGCTTCACCCATTATTGGCGGATCGTCGCCGAACTCGAAAATGGCAAAACAGAGGTTTTCTGGGGCCACACCCGCTCGCTCGCCGAAGCGCGACGCAAACAGGCACCCGCGCAGGACGCTGCCCGGATACGCAAGTGGAAGAGCTTTACCTTCGAAATTGC
This sequence comes from uncultured Sphingobium sp., assembly GCA_946479185.1. Next base: position 2,382 of record CAMLFF010000332.1, on the reverse strand, counting down.
AGAGCTTGTGGAAACGCTTGCTTGAGCACGACGGCGTTACTCATGCAGCACTTTTGGCCGAAGCCAAAATATTGCAATCATTCAATATCTTGGGGGTTTTCTGGTGCGGTCGAGAAGACTCGAACTTCCACGGGCTTTCGCCCACAACGACCTCAACGTTGCGCGTCTACCAATTCCGCCACGACCGCACATCAGGGAGGTGAGAGCCGCTGGCTCTCGGGTAGGGGGCGGCCTTTAGCAAAGGGTTTTGGGGCATGCAACCATCCATCGTGTGGTTGGGGGTATGATTGTCGCTTTGTTGGCAGAACCGGCTTCGGCGCGGCGCTTGAGCCTCGGGAAAATGATCGTGAAGCTGTTGAAAATTGTGGAAAATACAAGGGAATGGGCTTGCCGTCGCTTGACCCATCCGCTCGGCAAAGCACAACCACCCAATGGTGACATCGGCGCAGCACGAATCATCAGCTTATGCTATCGGCGCCCGCTGCCCACCATTTTGCCCCTGATTCATAAGCGAGCATGACCATCAATCTCCTCTTCCGTGCGAACGGCCAGTTGCCTGAGGCGCGGCGCATTGCGGCGCTTGCCTGGCCGATCATCCTCACCAACCTCAACTGGACGATCATGCATCTGATCGATGTGATGGTTGTCGGTTTTGCTGGCACGGGTGAACTTGGTGCGCTCGCGGCTGGCCGGGTGGTCACGTTTGTCATTCTCATGCTGCTGCTCTCCGGCATGTCCGGCGTTATCGTGTTTACGAGCCGTGCAGACGGCGCGGGCGATCTGCCGCGCACCGGCGCTCTTTGGCGAGAGGCTGTGGTCACCGGCCTGCTGCTGGGTATCCCCAGCGCGCTGCTCATCGCTCTGACGGCCCTGCCTTTGCTTGGCCTTACCGGCGTTGCGCCCGAGCTGGTGGAGCCCGGTGCGCTTGTGCTGGTGGCCATGATGATCGGCCTGCCGGGGCAGATGCTCTCCATCGGCTGCGCTTTCTTTCTTGAGGGGGTGAGCGCCCCGCGACGGGTGCTGGTCGTCAATCTCGCGATCCTGCCGATCAATGCGCTGCTGGCCTGGGCGATGACGCTTGGGCATTTTGGGTTGCCGGTCATGGGCGCGTTTGGCGCGGCGCTGGCCACCTCGATCGCCAGCACCTTGGGCGGCGTTGCGATGGCCTTCATGGCCTGGAGCTTGCCAGACGCTGCGGCGCGCCAGTTGCGGCGGCTCGATCTGGCGGCGTGGCGGCAGGCGCTTGGCGGCGTGGGCGCGCTCGTGCGTTTCGGCATCATGCCGGGCGTGGGCGCGGCGATGGAAGTACTCGGCTTCTCGCTGCTCATGATCCTTTCCACACGCATGGGCGAGATTGTCGCGGGGGGCTTTCAAGTAATGCTCTCGTTGCACAATATCGGCTTTGCGCTGGCTCTCGGGTTGGGCTCGGCGACGGGCGTGCGGGTGGGCAATGCCGTGGGGGTAGGGGAGCCATGGGCGGCACGCTCCCGCACCCTCATCGCATGCGGTCTCTCCATCGTCATCATGGGCGCAGTCGTGTTGGCCTATCTGCTGTTCGCCAATCCCATTGTTGCGGCATTGACGGCGGATCAGGCTGTCGCGCACGAAGCATTTGTGATGCTTATCATCCTTGCGCCCTTCATCCTGTGTGATGGGTTGCAGGCCATCTTCGTGGCGGCGCTGCGTTCATTGGGCGATCAGGTTGTCGCTAGCATCAATGGCATCATCGCCTTTTTCGGTGTGATGAGCGCGGTCGGATGGCTGGGCCATGTGATGGACTGGGGGTCAGCTGGCCTTGCGATTGCGGCGGCTGTGGGCATGCTCGCCGCCATGCTGCTGCAGGGCGCGCGCTTCTGGCAGATCAGCTCGCGCTATCGACGAACCTGAGCTCAAGGTTGCGGGCATTTTTGGGAATATCGAGCCGACTTTCGGAAACGCGCGCTTCCTCATTCGGCTTTAGCTGACCCTTGTCTGCCTTGGTCATCCAGCTGAAGACGAGGCGGCCTTGATCGTCGCGTAGCTCGACGACCACGGGTGGGACGGTCAATTCCTGATCGCTATCGTTGAGGATGCGCGCGCTGAACGCGAAATATTCCTCGCCGGTCGGCAGGTTGCGGCGCTCGGGCGGTTTGGGCAGGTAGAAGTTGAGGCCGGTCTCGCTGCCTTTGGAGCCCATGCCGAGATTGACCGCCCAATTCGGCGCACCGAAATAAGCGAGCGCGCCGCCAAGGCTGCTGATGAGCAGGAAAAAGGCGACCGCCGCCATCGTCCAGAGCTTTGCCGGATTGCGACGCGGCCGGGTGGTGGGTGCCTCGCTTGCCTCATCGGGCAGATGCACAAATTCCGTGATGCTCGAAGAGACAGGCGCAGGGGCGACGGGAT
>CAMLFF010000331.1 GCA_946479185.1 uncultured Sphingobium sp. | reverse complement strand
GCGATGTGGTGATGGTCAGCCCCAATCACCGCCTTGGCATTCTGGGCCACACCTACCTTGCCGAATTCGATAGAGGTTTCGAGGGGTCGGCAAGCGCGGGCATGCTCGATCTTGTGCAGGCGCTTAAATGGGTGCGCGACAATATCGAGCAGTTCGGCGGTGATCCCGATAATGTGACCATCTTCGGCCAATCCGGCGGTGGACAGAAAGTGTCGCTGCTGATGGCGATGCCAGCGGCTCAAGGCCTGTTTCACAAGGCGATCATCCAGAGCGGGCCAGCGCCCCTCGCGCTCGAAAAGCCCTATGGACGGGAGCTGGCGAGCCGGTTGCTGCGCCATCTCAACATATCGGAGGCGCGCGCGGCTGACGCACAGATGGTTCCGGTGTCGGCCATCATGAAAGCCTATTATGAGATTTTCCGCGAAATAGGCGGCTTCGGTGTGATGGGCGTGATCCAGGATTTCGCGCCTGTGGTCGATGGCACGACGCTGCCTCAGCATCCCTTCTGGAACGGCGCTTCGCCTCTGTCGCGCAACATTCCGTTGATGATTGGAACGACGCGCACGGAAATGGCCGAATATGCACTGAAGGCTGATCCGAATGCTTGGCAACGCGATTTCGGGCAGGTGACCGAACAGCTTCGCGCAATCTTTGCTGATGATGCGCCTCGGATTGTGGCCCATTATCGCTCGACACATCCTCGCGCCGGAGCCTGGGAGGTCGATCAGCTGATACGGTCCGACTGGCCGACGCGCCTGTTTTCCCGACGGATCGCGGATGAGCAATCAGAGCTGAAAGGGGCTCCCGTGTGGATGTACCGCATGGATTGGGAAACGAACGTCGATAACGGTCGGCAGATGGCGCCCCATGCCATCGATATCCCGTTCGTGCTCGATACCGTCGGCACCGAGCTGACGCGACCAGGGCAAATGGACGAGCAGCGCCGCATGACCCGGCAAATGAGCGATGCCTGGGTCTCGTTCGCGCGAGATGGGCGGCCAAGCAGTGCGCTGCTGCCGGACTGGACGCCATATAATGACGTGCAGCGGCCCACTTTGCTGTTCAACCTGCAAAGCCGCATGGTGAATGATCCGGACGGCAGCGATCTTCAACTCCTGACCGATGGCCTGCCGCGCTACCGTGTGGTGGCGGGCGGCGTGACCCCCCACTCTCAAAAGGCCGATGTGCAATGAAATTGAAGCTACGCTTTCTGGCAACGGCAGCCGCTCTCGCAGGCATGACCGGTGGGGCATGGGCCCAATCGGCAAATGAGCGTGCAGGGCCGTCCGCCTCCATCCGTGCCTATCGCACGCATATGTTCGATGAGCCGGTGCGGACCCTTGCCAACCGAACGATGGCGCTGATGTTTAACACCGCGCCGGTCAAAGCGGGCACGGGCGCCGCGCCCTTGAAGACGCAGGCTGTGCCGATGGGCTTCAGCTATGAGTTTGGAGGAAAAACCCGGCCCGCCAGCGATATTATCGAACGCACGTTTACGGACGGGCTCTTGATCATCAAGCATGGCGTGATCGTACATGAGGGCTATTATAACCGCGTTACCGCGGACACGCGTCTCAACTCCTACTCGATGGCCAAGTCGCTCAATGCCGTGATGATCGGGCTGGCGCTCAAGCAGGGCGCGATCAAGTCGACGACCGACCCTGTGACGCGCTATATCCCTGAATTGCGCGGGTCAGGCTATGATGGCGTGACCGTGCGGGACTTGATGGAGATGCGCTCGGGCATTGCCTGGGATGAGAATTTCTTCAAGCCGGGCACATCATCCTATGAGGCGCATGTCGCATCCTGGGTGGAAGAGCGGGCGCGCTATACCGACGCTGCGCTGAAGACAGGACCAGAGCATAAGCCGGGGACCTTCTTCCGCTATAACAGCATGGATGCGGGCGTAGCCGGGTGGCTCGTCGAGCGGGCTGTGGGCATGCCGGTGAGCAAATATATGAGCGAGCAGCTGTGGAAGCCCGCGGGCATGGAGGCAGACGGCTTTTACATAATCGATGGGGCACCGGGCGTTGGTCGCGAGTTTACGGCGGGCGGCTTCAATGCGGTGCTGCGCGATTATGGTCGGCTTGGACTGCTGATGCTCAACAAGGGGCAGGCCAATGGGCAGAGCTTCTTTCCCGCAGGGTTCGTAGCCGATCTCAGCCGGGATATAACGGACGGCAAGGGTGAAGAAGGGCTGGGCTATGGCTGGTTCTGGTGGACGGTCCAGGGCAGCAAGGCCGTGACCGCGCTTGGCGGTGAAGGGCAATATATCTTCTTCGATCCTGACACGCAGACGGTCATCATCAAGATGAGCCACGGGCCGGTTGGGCCAGAATCAGATCCGATCACTGCGGAAACGCTAGCGTTCCTGAAGGCGGCATCTGCCTGGGATGGGAAATAGTCGATAGGATGCGGGAGGGAGCGACGGCTGGTCGCTCCCTCCACAGAATGACGCGCGACCCTTATCGCGCGCCTGCCTTCCAAAGCGAAGCAGCCCGGAAAAAAGCTTCGGTCTCCTCATAGACCTCTTGATTTTGCTGCGGGAAATAGCTCAGCTTTACGATGACGGTGCGCGTATCCGGATCGACGAAGATGAACTGGCCCTGCAATCCGATCGCCGTGTAGGCATTGGAGTTCGTCAGCGTCCACCACTGATATTGATAGCCGCGCTGCTCCTTGGCGTCCGCAGGTTCAGGACCGGTTGGCACGGTCGATTGCTTGACCCATTGCGGCGAGACGATCTGCTTGTCGCCAACTTTGCCCTGATTGAGCATCATCATCCCGATACGGGCATAATCGCGCGCAACGCCATTAAAACCCATGCCATTGGTGGGGCGGCCGACGGGGCTGGGGCCGTCGGTTAGGAAGAAGCCGTCACTCTCGGCGCCCATCGGCTTCCACAGCTTTTCGCTCATATATTCGTTGACCGGCTTGCCCGTGGCGCGCTCAAGGACCCACCCCAGAACATTGGTGTTCAAGGTGGAATAGCGGAAGGTCTTGCCGGGCTCGTCGGCCCGCTTCGTCATGAAGACCTCATCGACGGAGCGACGGCAATTGAACACCATCGTCTCTTCCCGCAACTTTGCAGACGGGCTGCCCGGCTTGGGCTGATAATTATCCTCCCGGTCGACGCCGGACTTCATCTGCAGCAGATCCTCGATGGTTGCGCCATCGAAAGCGGTGCCTTTGAGTTCCGGGACATAGGCGGTGGCCTGATCGGACAAGGACTTGATTTGTCCCGCTTCCAGCGCCGCGCCGACGAGGATCGAGGTGATCGATTTGGCGGTCGACATGG
>CAMLFF010000330.1 GCA_946479185.1 uncultured Sphingobium sp. | reverse complement strand
CCCACTCAGAGTCCACAATCGAAGCCGGGGAGGCAATGCTGCCCGGCTTCGGCAATCTCCATTCGACGGAGGCCGTGCCGGGGGCGCTGCCCATTGGGCGCAATTCTCCCCAGCGCGTGCCCTATGGGCTCTATGCGGAGCAATTCTCAGCATCAGCCTTCACCGCGCCGCGCCATGAAAATCGCCATAGCTGGCTCTATCGGATGCGCCCGACGGCGAACCATGCGCCCTTCACGCCCTATGAGGGCGGCAGGCTCATTCGCTCGGGGCCGTTCCACGAGCGGCCCGCCTCGCCTAACCGGCTGCGCTGGAATCCCCTCCCCCTGCCTACTGACCCAACGGACTTTGTAGATGGGTTGACCACCTATGCCGGCAATGGTGATGTCGCTGCGGGTGTCGGCTGCGGCATCCACCTCTACAGCGCAAACATCTCCATGATCGACCGCGCCTTCTTCTCGGCGGATGGCGAATTGCTCATCGTGCCGCAGCAAGGCGCGCTGCTGATCGTCACCGAACTCGGGCGCCTGACGGTCGCCCCGCTCCAGATCGCCGTCATTCCACGCGGCATCCGGTTCCGCGTCGAACTGGTGGGCGATGCGCCCGTGCGCGGTTATGTCTGTGAGAATTACGGCGCGCTGTTCCGGCTCCCTGAGCTCGGCCCGATCGGATCGAACGGCCTTGCCAATGCACGCGACTTTGAAGCGCCGGTCGCGGCCTTCGAGGATGTCGAGCGTCCGTTCGAGGTCGTGCAGAAATTCCAGGGCGCGCTCTGGTCGATGACCCAGCCGCACAGCCCGTTCGACGTCGTCGCATGGCATGGCAACCTTACGCCTTATCGCTACGATCTGCGTAGGTTCAACACGATCAACACGGTGAGCTATGATCACCCCGATCCGTCGATCTTTACCGTTCTCACCAGCCCGAGCGACACGCCCGGCACGGCGAACATCGATTTCGTGATCTTCCCGCCGCGCTGGATGGTGGCCGAGGACACGTTCCGCCCGCCCTGGTTCCATCGCAACATCATGAGCGAGTTCATGGGGCTTATCGATGGCGCCTATGATGCCAAGGCTGGCGGCTTTTCCCCCGGCGGCGCGAGCCTGCACAATTGCATGGCCGGGCATGGCCCCGATGTCGCAAGCCATGATGGCGCGGTTGCTGCGCAGCTTGCGCCGCACAAGATCGACGCGACGATGGCCTTCATGTTCGAAACACGTTTTGCGCTGGCCCCCACGGCTTGGGCCATGGAAACGCCGCTGCTGCAGGATGATTATGACGCCTGCTGGCAGGGCTTCCGCAAGGCGCAGCTTCCTATTTCCAAGGACGATGAATGATGACCTGGCAAGCAATCGACGGCACGCACGATCCTAAGTTGCGCAGCTGGGTAGACAGCGCCAACGGCCACATGGATTTCCCGATCCAGAACCTGCCTTATGGCCTGTTTTCGCCCAAGGATGGCGCGCCGCGCATCGGCACGGCGATCGGCGACATGATCCTGGATCTGACCGCTTGCGCCGCCGACGGGATGTTTGAGCCTGACGCGAGTGATGCTCTGGGTGAACCGCTTCTCAACACCCTGCTCGCGCTTCCGCTTGCCAGCCGCCAAGCGCTGCGGAAGCAGATCAGCGCCGTGCTGAGCGATGACGCGCAGCGCGATCGTCTCGCGGACAAACTCCATCGCGCGGCAGACTGCACGCTGCATGTGCCCGCGCGTATCGGCGACTACACCGACTTTTACGTCGGCATTCATCACGCCAACAATGTCGGGCGGCAGTTCCGGCCAGATAATCCACTGCTTCCCAACTATAAATATATCCCAATCGGCTATCATGGCCGCGCATCGTCCATCCGCACCTCTGGCGTGGATGTTCGCCGCCCGACCGGACAGCGCAAGCCACCGGAATCCGACACGCCGATCGTCGGCCCTTCGGTCCGGCTGGATTATGAGCTTGAACTCGGCATCTGGGTGGGCGCGGGCAATGCGCTCGGCACAACGATCCCCATCGCGCAGGCCGCGGACCATATCGGCGGCTTTTGCCTTCTGAACGACTGGTCGGCACGCGATTTTCAGGCCTGGGAATATCAGCCGCTCGGGCCTTTCCTCGCAAAGAATTTCCAGTCGACGATTTCGCCTTGGGTCATCACGCCTGAGGCGATGGCGCCCTTCCGCATAGCTCAACCGGCGCGACCTGAGGGCGACCCTGCCCCCCTTCCCTATCTTGCGGATGCGGACGATCAGCGCAAAGGCGCGCTTGCCCTTACGCTTGAGGTCTACATTCTCTCATCGAAGATGCGTGACCAAGGCGCAGCCCCGGTCCAGCTGAGCAGCGGACCTGCTTCAAACATGTATTGGACGGTGCAGCAGATCCTCACGCACCACGCCTCCAACGGTTGTGATCTCAACCCTGGCGATCTGATGGGCACCGGAACCATCTCCGCGCCCGACCGCACCGGGTTCGGCAGTATGCTCGAACTCTCCAACGGCGGCAAAGAGCCGATCGAACTGCCCAATGGCGAGCGTCGCAGCTTCCTCGAAGATGGCGACGAAATCATCCTGCGCGCATCGGCTGCGGCCGACGGCTTTGTATCGATCGGCTTTGGCGATTGCCGCGCCATGATCACCCCTGCGGCTCCATGAGCGAGCTTCTGTTGCACGGCTACTGGCGGTCAAGTGCTGCCTATCGCGTGCGCATCGCGCTCAATCTTAAGGACGTGCCTTACGCGCAGATCTCGCACGATCTTCGCAAGGGTGATCAGCGGGCTGACGACTATCTTAGCATCGCGCCACACGGCCTCGTCCCCGCACTTGTTGCGGGGGACGAGACGTTGATCGCAAGCCCGGCGATCCTCGAGTGGATCGAGGCACGGTGGCCACACCCCCCACTCCTCCCCGCCTCAGCTTCCGAAGCTGCAACTGTAAGGGCGATGGCAGCGATCATTGGGTGCGACATTCATCCCGTCAATAATTTGCGGATTTTGAAGGCACTGCGTGAGCAGTTCAGCGCCACCGACGAGCAGGTTAATGTATGGGTACAGCGCTGGATTGGTGAGGGCTTTTCCGCGCTCGAAACGCTTGTCGCGCGCCACGGCGGAACCTTTGCTTTTGGCGATCATCCCACGCTCGCCGACTGCTATCTGGTGCCGCAGATCTACAATGCCCGCCGCTTCTCGGTCGATCTTGCACCATTCCCTCATCTCGCTGCTGCTGCGGCTGCGGCGGACCGATTGGATGCCTTCTGCGCAGCGCGCCCTGAGGCGCAGCCGGATGCCGACATTTGATGAGCGGTGACACGCGCCTATTCTCGAC
>CAMLFF010000329.1 GCA_946479185.1 uncultured Sphingobium sp. | reverse complement strand
CAGCACCTTGAACAGACGGCCCATCTGCTCAGGCGCAACCAGGCGCTCCTTGGCGGTGCCTAGCTCCTCAGCACGGGCTGGATTTGCACGTGTCAGGCTCGCCGCGCGCGCGTCAATGCCAAGCGCGCCCAGGAAGGCTCCCTGATGGATGCAGGGGTTGGGGCGCAGCCCCGCAGCGCGACCAACCAGGGCCAACATGCCGAAATCGACATGGGCTGTCAGATCCCGCGTGCCGGGCGCGTCGAGTGGATTGACGAAGGCGTGGGATTTCATGGCCTGCAGCGTATCGCCGGTTGCCGGGCCATCATAGCCATAATCGATCGCCAGCAGCGCGCCGCCCTGTCGAGCGAGACGGCCTGCCAGATCGGCCATGATCGTTTCCCCCAGTGGATTGCGTTCCACGATTGACGCAGGAGGTGCATCGGCGAGCGCAAGTGGGATCTGATCGACGCAATCTGTCTGACCAAGCATGAACGCCCCGCCGTGGATCATCCGCTCGCGCCATCCCCGCCCGGTCCGCTCGAATTGGCGGATCGGTAAGGCGTCGAAAAACTCATTGGCGATGATGATCATCGGCTGGTCGGTCGGCAATGTGTCAATCCGTTCATGCCATGTCGCATCCGGCACGAGGCTTTGCTGGCGTGCACGCAACGCCGGGCTCGTCTCCACGAAGTGGACCGGTGGTGTTAGCCCCGCCTGCCGCATCGCGCGCAAGGCGTCGGCGGCCAATGTTCCCCGGCCCGGCCCCAGCTCGACATAGGCAACATTCCCAGCCCCCGCCCTCAGCGCCAGATCGGCAAACCAAAGCCCGATAAGCTCGCCGAACATCTGGCTGATTTCCGGCGCGGTGATGAAGTCGCCACCTGCCCCCAGCGGATCGCGCGATCCATAATAGGCCGCGTTGGCCGCCGCCATAAAGTCATAGAGCGAGCGCGGTTCGTCGCTGCTGTCAGGCAACACTATCCGGTCCGGCAATCGGCTCCACGCGCGTGCGGCGGCCTTTGGCTGTCACCACCAGATAGAGACCAAGCACCAGCAGCGGAATGGTCAGCCACTGGCCCATATGCAGCCCGGTGCGTTGCGCAAATTCCATCAATTGCGCATCGGATTCGCGGTAGAACTCCACATAGAAGCGCGCGGCACCATAACTCAGCGCCGCAACGCCGAACAGCTTGCCGGGCTCATAGCGCGCCTTGGTCGTCCAGAAGAGGGTAGCGAGGATGGCAAACATCACCGGACCTTCGAGAATCGCTTCATAAAGCTGGCTTGGGTGACGCGGCAGATCGCCAGCACCGGGGAACACGATGCCCCAGGGCACCGTCGTCACCTTGCCCCACAATTCGCCATTTACAAAGTTTGCTAATCGCCCAAAGAATAGCCCAAACGGCACGGCGCAGGCGATATAATCGCACACCCGCAGGAAGGAGAGCTTCTCTTTGCGCGCCATCAGCCAGATCGCGATGATGACGCCAATCGCGCCGCCATGCAGCGACATGCCGCCTTCCCACAGCTTGAAGATATCGAGCGGATTCTGCAGAATCGATGGCTGATAGAAGAGGATATAGCCAAGCCTGCCGCCGACGATGATGCCGAGCGTCGCATGGAAAATGAAGTCATCGGCATGGCGCCGCGCCATGGGTGATCCCGGCTGGCGGATAAGCACGGTGAGATACCAATAGCCGATCAAAATGCCCGCGAGATAGGCGAGGCTATACCATTTGATCGCGAAGAAACCGAGGTCGAGCGCGATGGGATCGAGGCCCAGGCTGTCAAAGTAGATAGGCTGGGCGGCGGCGGCGGCGGCGAGCAGAGCAAGCGTCAAGTCAATTCCCCGGAGGTTTCAAGCTGCATAGTGCAAGATGATGGCGAGACCAAGTGGGGAGCGCGCATCCCACGCCCTGCCTCAGGCCTTGCCCTTCGCGTCCCTGATCCGCCCTTCCTGCATGGTCGCGAGCTGGCGCTTCAATACGTCAGGCGCGGGTGCGATGAGAAAGCCGAAGCTCACATTGCCCTCACGCGTCTCGACGATATGATGGAGCCTGTGCGCCTGCACGATCCGCTTCATATACGGCGAGCGCGCCACATAGCGGTACGGAAGGCGCTGGTGGACGATGATATCGTGGAAGCCCAGATAGATAGCGCCATAAGCCGCAATGCCTGCGCCGACGGCCGTCGCCCAATCGCCCCATCCCAATTGCACGCCGCCGAGCAACAGGAGGATCGATGGGAAAGCGAAGATCACGAAATAGAGATCGTTCAGCTCCCAATTGCCGGTGCGCGGGCGATGGTGGCTGGCATGGAGAAACCAGCCCGGCCCATGCATCACCCAGCGGTGCATCACATAGGCAAAGCCCTCCATCAACGCGACGGTGAGGAGGAAAATCAGGATCAGCGCGAGCCAGCTCATGCGTGCAGCCTATAGGCTTCGCCAAGGCTGGAGGGAAGCGCGGTCATTGCTCAGGCTTGCCTCTCATGCCGGAGCGAGTAGCATGACAGAATGAAGAGGATCTTGCTCACATTTGCCGCGCTTGGCTCGGCCCTTGTCGCACCCACGCTTGCGCCCGCTCAGACGGACGCGGCGGTGCCATTCTCACTTCCATCGCCCGTTCCCTTGGTGCCCGTGCCCAAGACCGTGCCGGTGATCCTCGATACGACGCTTGGCCCCGTCACCATCGCGTTGGAAGTGGAGCGCGCGCCGCTCACGGCGGGTAATTTCCTCAAATATGTCGATGAAAAGCGGCTGGATGGTACGGTCTTCTATCGCTCCTTCACATGGGATGATGGAACGCCCGGCGGATTCATCCAGGGTGGCACGCAGAACGACCCCAAGCGCATCCTGAAGCCCGTGCCGCATGAGCCGACGAGTGTGACGGGGCTCAGCCATGTCGATGGCGCCATATCGATGGCGCAAGGCGCGCCGGGCACGGCGAACGGCGATTTCTTCATCATCATCGGGGATTTGCGCGGCTTTGACGCGACGGCGGATCAGCCGGGTTTCGCTGCCTTTGGCCGCGTCGTCTCCGGCATGGATGTGATTCGCGCCATCGGCACATCGGCACGCAGCGCGACGGCGGGCGAGGGCGTGATGAAGGGTCAAATGCTGGAGCCGACCATCCGCATCCGCACGGCACGCCGCGCGCCTGTGGGCTGAACGGTCGCTCGACAAAGAAAAAGGGGCGCGACTTGCGCCGCAGCCCCAATCTCAAATCAAAGAAAAAGGGCCGCGACTTTCGCCGCAGCCCTTTGGCAAGCCGCTCATCCCACAATGAGCGGCCATGCCTCCTATTCTATCAGAACGCTGCCGTGA
>CAMLFF010000328.1 GCA_946479185.1 uncultured Sphingobium sp. | reverse complement strand
CGTTGAACGCGGCGGATTCTCGCCCGGCCGACGTCCGTTCCGCGCGCGAAAGGCGGCCATCATTATTGGTGTCGAGCGGCGCGTGCACGCCGAGACGCGCCGAGAGCGGGAGCGGTTTGGAATGAAACAGGCCAATCCCACCCAATGCGGCCGATGCGATCGCAAAAGCCAATCCTGCCATTTGCGGGCGATTCATGCGACCGTCTCCTCCGATGCCAAAGCGCGTTCATATCCGCGCTCACGTCGCTAAAACCCATACATCCAGTTTTTAGGTCCGTAAAGCTTTAGATCGGTGATGATGACATTGTTGGCGCTAGGAGCGCTTATACCGAGCGGCTCTGGGCCTTGCCCGAGCCAGCGCGATCACATCATTTGGATTTGATGTTCAGCCGCACGACATCGGCACGGTAGGTATTGCGCGCGAACAGCACCAATAGGCCCTCCTCGTCCGTCACATAGCGCTCGATCTGCGCGACAGGGGCGTTGAGCGGAATCTGTAACGCATCGGAAGCAACCAGATCTGCTACGCCGATGGTCATGATCTGCTCGACATCGGCGATCGTCAGCCCATCAATATCCGCGACAAGCTTGAGCGCCGTCTTGTTGGTGAAAGCCGCGCGCGGAATCTTGTTCGCCCATTTTTCCGAGATGAACACCTCGGCGATCATATAGGCCTGCTCCTGCCGCCAATGCCGCCTGCGCAGCTTGCGGTAAGTACCGTCAACAAGACCGAACTCAATCTTGCCGCTAATGCCCACCTTGCGCTCTTCATCGAGCAGCTCGATCTGCGCGCCTTCGCGGGCCTGCAAAAGTCCTAGAAAATTCGTTTCAAGCTGGCACCAGATTTGGTCGCGCGGGGCAGCCATAACGAAGGTGCCCTTGGCCCGCAGGCGACGGATCAGGCCATCCGCTGCAAGCATCCCAAGCGCCTGGCGCACGGTTCCACGCGCAACATCATAGGAATTTGCGAGCTCAATGATCGTCGGAATCTGGCTGCCCACTTCCCACACGCCAGTCTCGATATGCCGCCGGAAAACCGTTGCGAGCTGGTGATAGCGTGTGATGCCCCGGCTGCTCAGGTCCGCCGTTCTGGCGGGCTCTCCAGCCTGATTGGCCGATGTCCACGGAGCCGACTGGGGGGCTTGCGGCTTCACAGCCTGTCTCCTTTAAAATCAGCTCGCCAGTAGCAGGCGCGTGGCGGTGCGTAAAAGGCTTTGATCATTTCCCATGATGTACCAGTTCGCGCCCATCTGCGCATAGTGTCGGCGCTCCGCTTCGCTCGACACGACCACACCCTTGATCTTGCTGCTATCCTTCACGGCGGAAAAGATCTCGGTGACCGCCTGCTCGACTTTTGGCGATGCCAGATCGCTCTCGCCCATCGCGATCGCAAGGTCCGCACGGCCGACGACGATGCCGTCCACACCGTCCTGAGCAAGTATCTCGCTGACCTGCGCGGCTGCGTCGGGGTCCTCGATCTGCACGAGTACTTGGGCCCTGTCAGCCGCTGCAATCACGTCCTGCATCTTGATCGTGCCATAGCCTGCATGGCGTGGCGCGCTGGAGAAGCCGCGCGTGCCGCCCCGGTAGCGCGCGCTGGAGACCGCCGCCCGTGCCATCTCTACCGATGCGATATGCGGCACCATCACGCCAGCCGCGCCCAGATCGAGCGCCCCCCCGATGGCGCTGCTGCTGGTATCCTGCACCCGCACCAGCAGCGGCAGATTGGCGGCCCGCCCCGCCAGCAACATCACGTCCAGCGTGGCGCGGTCGAACGGCGCATGCTCGGCATCGAGCACGGCAAAATCCGGCCCGGCGAGCGCGATAATCTCGACAATCTGGGGCGACGGCGTCTTGATGAACACACCGCGCGGACCATCAGCGATCATATGCGCGCCTCCGCCGGAGCGGCATATTCGCCCGCATTGAAGACCCAGTTTTTGGCAATGAAGTCCGCGCGTGGCGGCGCAAAGACATCGATCAGCATATGATGCCCCGTCCCATTGCCTTCGGTCGTGTGGATGATCTCGGGTGGCACGATCAATATGCTGGATGGCCCTGCAACGAGGTGCTGATCCTCCTGCCAGATGCCCGCATCACGGCCCCAGGGGGTACGCAAATGGTGGATGAAGGCGCCCTCGATCGCGAGGCTCGCCTGCTCGGCATCGCTGTGCGCATGAGGGCTCAAACCGCTGCGATCGCGCGCGCCTTCATACTCCACCCAGTTCAGGCTCATCGTCTCGCTCTGGAGGAAGCGCAGCCTACCATTGTCCGGCGGGATAGTTACATCTTCGACGCGGTGGATGCGGATTTCATCCTGAAACGCGGTGCGAGCATAGGGAACGACGGGGGCGACCCGCGCATCCGGCGAGGCATATTCCTCTGCGTTCAGCGCTTTTGCGCCCTCTTCGTCCATTCGGTCTGTAGCGAGAATGTAGACGTCGCCATCACCCGATGTTTCGACGGCATAGGCCCCAGCGGGAAGGATCGCGATCGAATGGCCGGGCAGATCAGCCGAGCGATCACCACTCAGCGTCGCGCCGGTCTTCGGCAGTAGCAGGACGATCTCCGTCAGCGAGGCGAACGCGTGGGCGCCGCCGCCCGACAAGCGCTCGACCGAAAAATTCTGCCCGCGCGCGGCTGTACGCCCTGCGCGCTCGCCTTGGGATGTCAGGTCGAGCAGCACGGGCTGTCTGAGAGGCTTGCTCATATGCGCATTCAGCTTTCAATAAGTGGCTTCATTGGCGCGCTGGAATTTGCGCGCCAGCACGAAGCTCTCGTCAGTCACGCTATATTCTGCGCCGCCCAGCCGCGAGACCGGCTTGGCCGCGAGCGTATCGAAATGGCCATCCTCATGCAGAAAGCCGGGCGCAATGTGCATGCCGACGACCTTGCCGAAGGTGACATTGGTTTGCGGCCCTTCATCACCGCCGCCGAAGGAGATGATCTTGATGACCTTGCACTCAAGGCTGCAGGGCGACTGCGCGACACGCGGCGGCGCGACCATGTTGCAGGCCGCTTTCTCGATGCCGAAATGCTCGAACTCATCGACGCCGTAAGGCACCGGAGAGGAAGTATCGTTCATCTGCGAAATCAGCTCTGCACTGACCAGATTGAACACGAATTCGCCATTCAGCCGGACGTTCGCGAGCGTATCCTTGGCGGGACGGTCCTCTGGTGTGTTGCAGGAAAACATAAGGATTGGCGGCAGATTCGAGACGATGTTGAAATAGGAAAAGGGCGCCAGATTGGCGCAACCAGCCGCATCGACCGTGCTGAGCCAGCCAATGGGCCGCGGCGCAATGATCG
>CAMLFF010000327.1 GCA_946479185.1 uncultured Sphingobium sp. | reverse complement strand
CCCGTGTTCGACGTGCAACCGAGCATGGACACATCGGGCATAGCGCCTGCGCCGCTAGCGGGCGAAGCCGGATCTGAAAGCAGCCCGCCCCCTGCCGCGCCAGAACCGGAAACGATCCCGGCGCCAGATCAGGATGCACCGCCACCTCCGCCCCCCAGGCCGGAAATCCCTGCCTCTATGAACCATTAAACGCACGGTTGAACGCAGATTAGCCGTTTCGCCGATATCCTGCATTAGGCTGGTCTGCACGAAGCCGACGGGCATGGGGCTGGCGCATCATTTCGCTACTGGCGCCGCTCTGTCCAGATCAAGCACCGTATGATCAGGCGCATTCTCCGGGACGGCAGGATCAGGTAACCGCGCCAATGCTTCGACAGGTTCGATCGCGTCAATTTCTCGCGAGCCGGTCTCCACGCTCAATTCCTTGAAGCGCCGCCCGGTAACCAGCACGCGGTTTTCAAAGCTGGAAACGAACTTGTTATAATGAGACACCGAGCCATTCAGACTACGACCGAGCGCACTTAAATGCCCCGCCGCCACGGACAGACGCTCATACATTTCCTTGCCGAGCACACCCACCTGCTGCGCCTGTTCGGCAAGCTTCTCCTGACGCCAGACGCTGGAAACGGTGCGCGCGATTGCCACGAGATTAGTCGGTGTCGCCAACAGGACGCGCTTCTCGAACGCCCATTCCCACAAGCCACCATCCTGCTCCAGCGCCGCCGAGAGGAAATGCTCACCTGGGATGAACATCACCACATAATCGGCCGCGTCGCCAAAGCGCATCCAATAATCCTTGGCGCCAAGCTGCTGCGCATGGGTGCGGATCGCTGCGGCATGCGCCTTGAGATGCGCCGTTTTCAATATTTCATCAGGGGCATCCACGGCTTCGAGATAAGCATTTAGCGAGCATTTGGCATCGATGATGAGTTGCCGTCCGCCCGGCAGGCGCACGATCACATCCGGGCGCAGCTTGCCATCGGTGGTATCCACCGAAACTTCAGTGCGGAAGTCCGCAAACTGGCTGAGGCCCGCCATCTCCAGAACATTGCGCAATTGCTGCTCACCCCAGCGCCCGCGCGCCTTGGGGCTGGAGCGCAACGCATTCACCAGCTTGGCAGTCTCAACCCGCGCTTCGGCACTCCCCAGCCGAACCTGCTCCACGGCCTCGCGCAATGCGGCATAGCTGCCGACACGCTCCTGCTCGATCTTGCCTAGGCCCTCCTCATAGCGCTTGAGCGTGGTTTCAACCGGCTGCAACAGCGCCTTGAGGCTGGCCTCACTCTTCTCATGTGCCTGATGAAAGCGCTGATCGGCCCGCTCGACTAACGTCCGTTGCGCTTCACCCAACAGTTTCGCCGCCGTTTCGCTAAACTGCGCAGAAAGCTGCTCGCGTGCCTCGGTCAGCCCTTTGAGCTGCGCCTCAAACCCCTCGGTGCGCGCGATATGATCAGCGCGGATCGCCGCAAGCGACCGCTCAGCCTGATCGAGCGCATCATCGGTTTCCTCAAGCTTCGCTCGCAGCACTTCCGCCTGATCGGCCCGCTCCACCGCAACTGCCAAATCACGCAGGGCTGCATTGCGCATCTCCTCCAGCGTTCCGATTCGCTGTGCCAAAGCCTGCCGGTCGGCCTCCACAGGTGCCGCGAGCCGCGCGCGAAACAACCAACCCACAGCAAGTCCGGCCAATGCCGCCAGAAGCACAATCAAGAGAGCAGTTGTCGTCACGGGAGACTTTCAAACAGGAACGAAATAAGAACCTAGCGGCCAGCGCCGTGCCTGGCAAGGGCTCAGTCCGTCGCTCCAAATCGAGGGCAAGCGTGAAGGCATTGGTCGGCTATTGCACGAATGTTCTTTATATGTTCTAGTTGCTCAGTGTCGACGATCAAAGGCCGCGGTGCGCCGCATAATCAGAACTCGGGCCGCTTTCATTTGCCATCGCATCAGGCCGATGGCGACTGGATCGATCTCACGCTCATGGATGCAGCGGAAGCTCCTCCGCCGCTGCGCACCACTGTAACGCACGAGCATGCGCGCAAGATCATCTCGCGCAATCAGTCGCCCGATATCGGCTTTGATCAGTCGATCAATGCCTATCGTGGGTGCGAACATGGCTGCATTTATTGCTTTGCGCGGCCTACCCATGCCTGGCTGGACCTGTCACCCGGCCTCGATTTCGAGAGCAAGCTGTTCGTCAAAACCGATGCCGCTGCCCTTCTGCGGAAGGAACTTGGCAAGCGAAGCTATATGCCCAGCACCATCGCGATGGGAACGAATACCGATCCCTATCAGCCCATTGAGGCGCACTATGGCATCACCCGTGCCTGCATCGAGGTGTTGGCCGATTGCCGCCATCCGCTGATGATCACCACCAAATCGGACAGGGTTTTGCGCGACATTGATCTGCTGGCGCGCATGGCTGCGGACGGACTGGTCGCCGTGGCCCTCTCCGTGACGAGCCTGGATGCCGCGCTCTCACGCAAGCTTGAGCCGCGCGCGCCACATCCGCGCCGTCGCCTTGCAGCGATCCGAGCGCTTAACGATGCGGGCGTTCCGACCCATGCCTGCCTCTCGCCCATCATTCCTGCCATCAACGATCATGAGATTGAGGCGCTGGTGGATGCGGCGGCACAGGCCGGCGCGCGCTCCATCTCTTACATCCCCGTGCGGTTGCCGCATGAGGTTGCGCCGCTCTTCCGCGACTGGCTGGCAGAGCATTATCCCGATCGCGCGGGCAAGGTGATGAGCCTCATTCAGTCGATGCGCGGTGGGCGCGATAATGATCCGGATTTCGGGACGCGGATGCGTGGCTCCGGCGTTTATGCCGATCTTATCCGGACGCGCTTTGCTCGTGCTGCGGCCAACCATGGTCTTGCCAATAGCCGATTAAATTTGCGCAAGGATCTGTTCGTGCCGCCGAGCGATCAGCGCAGCCTGTTCTAGGCAACCACGCGCAAATTCGGCCCCATATTGCCGAGCGATATGGCAGAAATGCCACGGATCGTCTCGATGCGCTCGCCAAGCTCGGCGTCGACCTGGAAATCTTCACCAAGGCACAGCCATGCCCGCTCGCCATCCGGCAGTGCTGCGTTGATCTCGATGCGTGAGCGCCCGCCCCGGCGATCCGCCAGCGTCCGCGCCAAGGCCGCAATCGCCTCGGCTTCCTCCACCGCAATCGTCATCCGCATTTTGGCCGTGCCCGCAAGCCGCGCCAACGCCTGCGCGCCACGCACGGTCACGCGAGGGGATTCCTCGCCGGGTTGACGGTCCAATTCCACCGTGAGCAAAGCGCATTCATTTGTTTCATGCAGGGTCGCGAGCAGTTTGCA
>CAMLFF010000326.1 GCA_946479185.1 uncultured Sphingobium sp. | reverse complement strand
GGTGCGCAGCCGCAAATAGGGCAAAGTGTTGGTGCTCTTGTCGAGCTTGCCCATTTCATTGCCGAGGATCGCGGTGAGATCGGACAGCAGATAGGGCACGGGCGAATCCACCGTCAGTCGCCCAATACCTTCCGCCAGCCGATTGCGTGATCGCGCCGCCAGCAGGCATTTGGCGAGAATGTCGCAATCCTGCGCCCGCTCCGGGCCTTTGGAGGTGACGAACACTTCGCAATGTTCTTCAAAATTCATCAACCAATAGGGCAGCTCAAGATTGCCCGCATCATAGACAGCGCCGTTACTGGCAAAGGCGGATCCATATTCGCCATGCGGATCGATCATCACGATATGGCCCTGCGGCGCCATGTCGCAGATGCGGTGCAGGATGAGTGCCGCCGAGGTTGATTTACCGGTGCCGGTGGACCCCAGCAGCGCGAAATGCTTGCCGAGGAATGTATCGATCAGCAGCGATGCGCGGGTGTTCGACGTGGGGTAAACCATGCCGATCTCGATGCGGGATTCTTCGCTGGAGGCGTAAATCTCCTGCATGTCGCTGTTCGACACGGGAAAAATTTGCGTGCCCGGCACCGGGAAACGGGTGACGCCGCGCCGGAAGCGGAAGATCCGCCCGGTCAGCTGCTCCTGATCGCCCTCGCCGATGAAATCGACATCGGCCACAATGTGCGTGGATGAGCGGCTATCGAGCGCGAGCGTGCGGACACTGGCGACAAGCCAGCACGCCCCGACACGCATCTTGATCTGGCTGCCGACCTGCCCCGCCATCGCGACGCTCGGGTCGCTATGGCCCGCAAGCCCGGCCATTGCGGCAATATCCAGCATGATTTTGGCCGACCCGCCGGAAATGGCGGAGACCATGCCGATCTCATTCTCGGAGGAACGGCGATGCGGCGTCGCTGTGGGGATGGGCGCGTGGACCGCGTCAATCGGGACGGGCTGGCCATCAAGGCCCTTGCCTGTGATATAGTTCACGCGATCTCGCTCCCGCCATTCTCAACAGACGAGGCCTATCAAACAGGGGTAAACAAATGCCTGCGTGTTGGGCCCGGGCGCGCGCTGTGCCGCGCGCTGCTCAGACCTTCATGCGTCCGCCGACAAAGCCCGCAAACATGCCCATCGAGAGCGCGAGGGACACGGCGACCAGCCCGTAGAGGATGCCATTCTCCTGCGCGAACACGCCGATCGCCCGCTCGAAGCCGGTTTTATGCACTTCAATCTCGCGCACGGCAGCCGCCAACACCCGGCCATCCTGCACAAGGAATGTCTCTGCCGTGTAAGTGCCCGTCACCACCCGCGCGGAGAGCGGGAGCCGCGCGCGATAGAGCACGCCATCGGTAATCTCGACCGCACGCGGCGCTTCAACATACAGGCCGTCGCGCTTCTTGAGATCATTCAAACCCTTGGCGAAGCGGCCAATCTCATCCGTATCGCTATACGACGCTGGCGAAAGCTGCAGCTTGTTGAGCCCCAGCTCGTAGATCGCCGCCGTCCGCTCATCGACCAGCTGATCGATCGGCTTGGAGGATGCGACCGCGTAAAAGCTCGGCGCAGAGCGGAAATCGATGCTGTCGGCATTCACCCAGATGCCCGCCACCTTCTGCTTCTCGCGCAGGGTGATGGGCTGGGTCGGCCCCTTGAGCACGACGACGATGTCGGTCGGCTTGTCCGGCAGGCGCCCGCCGGGATGCAGGATCGCGCCGAACAGCAGTAGCTCGGCACCGGTAAAGCTGAACTGGATTTCCACCGTGCGTTGCGACACGTCCGGCACAAGCTGCGGCGCATCGCGCTGCGCCAGCGCTGCCGGGCCAGCGCCAACCAGGCAGGCAATCGCGAGGAGGCTGCGCAGCGCCCTCATTGCACCACCACGGAATAGATTTCGTCAGGCCGCCAGCCCAGCCCCAGCGCCATGCGCAACGCGACGATGAGCACGATGAAGGCGAGCGCCACACGCAGATATTCGGGCCGCACCTTCATGGATAGCCGTCCGCCGACCTGCGCACCGATCACGCTGCCAATGAGCAGCAGGAAGGCCAGCACAAGGTCGATCGCCCGCGTGGTGGTGGCATGCACCATCGTCGTGAACATGGTGACGAACAGGATCTGGAAGAGCGATGTGCCGATCACCAGCTGGGTCGACATGCCGATGATGTAGAGCATCGCAGGCACCAGAATGAACCCGCCGCCCACGCCAATCAGCATCGTCATGATGCCCGAGACAATGCCGAGCAGCAGCGGCGCCAGCGGCGAAATGTAGAGCCCCGAGGAATAGAAACGCCAGCGCAGCGGCAGGGCGGCCACCAGCGGGTGATGCCGCCGCTTGCGCGCCACGGGCCGCTCACCGCGCCGCGCCATCAGCAGCGCGTGGATCGATTCGCGCGCCATGAGGATGCCGATCGACCCCAGCATCAGCACATACATGAGGCCGATCACCGTATCGATCTGCCCGACCCGCTCTAGAAAGCGGAAGAGGAACGCGCCCATCACGGCGCCAATCGCGCCGCCTGCGATCATCACGCCGCTCATCCGCAGATCGATCGTCTTGCGGCCAAAATGGCTGAAAACGCTGGAGACGCTGGCCCCCATCACCTGCGTCGCGGAGGACGCGACCGAGACCGTGGGCGGAATGCCGTAAAAGATCAGCAGCGGCGTCGTCAAAAATCCGCCGCCCACGCCGAACATGCCGGAGAGCAAGCCCACCAGCCCACCGAGCCCGATAATCACGAGCGCGTTCACCGACATGTTGGCGATCGGCAGATAGATATCCATTACATGCTCGGTAGTCGCAAAGCGGGCGCGCCAAAAGGGGCGAGCGCGCTATTCCATCAAAAATCGCTCACCAGCGTGATGGCAGGGCCAGTGGAAGGGCGCGCCTGCCCCGCGATCCGCGCGCGATATTCCGCCGAGAGCCGCAGCGATGTGGGGCCGAGGGGCACCCGCACGCGCAGCTCCGGGCCGATATCGAGGCGCTCGACGCCCGGCTGCGCACTGCCCGATATCGCGCCGCCGATCGTCACATCCCACCCCGATGATGCAGGCCGCAAGCGATAGCCAATGCTGCTCTTCCCATCGATGAAGGCATCGCGCCCCGGCAAGCCCACCACGCCTGCCTGCACATAGCCATCCACCTCAACGCGCGACACAATCTCGCGCGGGTTGATGCCGCCCGCGACCAGCAGCGCGAACCCGTTCCGCCCGCCCGGCCCGATCCGCTGCCGCCGCTCGGCCAACACCGAGAAGGGCAAGCTACCCGCCCGCCATGCAACACCCAGCGCCGCTTCCTCCGATGAAAGCCCCGTCAACGCCCGGCTAACCCGGCCATAGA
>CAMLFF010000325.1 GCA_946479185.1 uncultured Sphingobium sp. | reverse complement strand
TCAACATGCCCCACAGGGATGCGCCGATAATAGGCCGCAAGGCTGGCAACCATCGCCGTCAGCGTATCGCCATGCACAAGCACACGATCGGGCTTTTCACGATCAAGCACATCGCCAAGCGCCAGCATCGTCCGGGCAGTCAGCGCATCAAGGCTCTGCCCCGGCTGCATGAGGTCCAGATCGATATCGGGAACGATGCCCACCAGCTCCAGAACCTGATCCAGCAATTGGCGATGCTGGGCCGTAACGCAGACCCTCAACTCCAAGTCCGGCTGTGCACGAAGCGCCGCGATGACCGGGAATAATTTGATCGCTTCTGGCCGCGTGCCGAAGATCACCAGAATTTTCTGCACGCATCATGCCCCACTGCCCCCAAGGAGCGCGTTATGGGCCGTAAGTCTTACTGATTTCTTGGCGGGCATCTGCCCCTATGAAACCGAGGAGCACTGCTCCTGAAACCGCCGCGCCAATTGCGCCACGCTCACACCGCCCAATCGCTCGATCAGCAACGCCTCAGCCTGTGCAAGCGCATCCTCGACCGCCTCATTGACGACCTTCTCGACCGCGCAATCCGGATTGCTAGCCTCATTGCCGATCGCAAAGATGCGTGGCCCACCAACCGCCCGGTGAATATCGAGCAGCCACACCGCTTCCAGATCGCAGGCGATCACCCAGCCCCCGCCATGCCCTTTTTCCGAGCGGACATAGCCCGCATCCCGCAAACCAGCCATCGTGCGGCGCACCACCACCGGATTGGTCCGGAGCATCATCCCGATCATCTCAGACGTCATCGGACCTTGCTGCTGCGCCATATGGAGCAGCACGTGCAACATGCGTGAAAGGCGGCTGTCATTTCGCATCGGACAACTGTTCACATGCCAGCACCAATTGGCAAGCCTTCCCTATCATGATACTTTGTATGTTACATGATTCGGGAGCTTCATCATGAGAGAATTTGAACAAGCCAAAAAATGGGATGAGACTGCCAGCCATTACAAGCAGACCGCCCACCCCTTCACATCGCTCTACGCCGAGAATGCACTGGCGCGCATTCCCCTCTCCGCGCAAAGCCGGGTGCTCGATATCGCGACAGGGACCGGCGCCTTGGCCCTCGCTGCCGCTCGCACCGGCGCGCAAGTCATGGCCACCGATTTCTCGCCGGGCATGGTTGCACGGGTTGAGGCTGCCGGTGTCGAGAATATTGACGCCCGCGTGATGGACGGACAAGCGCTCGATCTTCCAGATGAAAGCTTTGACGCTGTCTTCTCGATCTTCGGCCTCATCATGTTCCCCGATTGGCGCAAGGGCCTCGCGGAAATGTACCGTGTCACGCGCCCCGGCGGCTACGGCGTGATCGGCTCATGGCAAAAGCGCGGCGCAGCGACCTTCATGCTGTTGGGAGAAATCCGGCAGGATCTCTTCCCAGACATGCCATTGGCGCAAATGCCCGAGGCGATGCTTGCGCTCAGCAATGTCGACACGTTCACCGAAGCCTTCATCGCGGCAGGATATCACGACCCAAAGATCGAGCACGTGACGCATGATTTCGAGCTGGACGTTGCAGCGCTGGATCGGCCTGACATCTTATTCGGCATGTCGCCGGACTGGACAAGCTTGAACGACGAGCAGCAAGCGCAGGTAATCGCCCGCGTGCGCGAGATCGCCGGCAATCGCGCAATCCTGCCCATTCCCTCAACCGCGCTGATCGGTGTTGCCAGACGCTAGCCTCAGCCCGCCACCAGCGCCGCATCGCGCAGGCCGCGCCAGACCCGTGCGGCCTGCACGCTCTCCTGCACATCATGCACCCGCACGATCTGCGCGCCCTGATCGATCGCCTTGAGCGCCAGCGCGACCGATCCGCCAAGCCGCTCAGGCACCGGTGCGCCATTCGTCAACGCGCCGACCATGCGCTTACGGCTCGCCCCGAACAGCAAAGGTACGCCGAGCGCCTGATAAAGCGCCAGATTGTTCACGATCCGCGTATCATCCTGCAGCGCCTTGCCAAAGCCGATGCCGGGATCGACAATGATCTTCGCGCGGTCCACGCCCGCCGCGACGCAGGCTGTAACGCGCGCCTCCAGCCAGTCGAATATCTCCAGATCGATCGCCGCGCCGCCTACCGCGCCCGCCTTATATATCACCGCGCCGCCGTGCGGATCTTCGCCGGCCGAGGGGCTGTGCATCAGCATCACCGGGCAACCAGCTTGCGCCACAACCTCCAGCGCGCGCGGATCATGGGTGAGGCCTGTCACATCATTGACGATGCCCGCCCCTGCCGCCAGCGCCGCCTCCATCACGGCTGCCTTGCGCGTATCGATGGAGACAACAATGCCGCTCTTCGCCAATCGTTCGATCACCGGCACGGTCCGCGCAATCTCATCGCCTTCCCACACGGCATCAGCGCCGGGCCGGGTGGATTCGCCACCCACATCAATGATGGGAGCGCCCGCCAGCTGCATCGCGAAACCAGCATCCGCTGCACGATCCGGCGCATCGATCAGCTTGCCGCCGTCGGAGAAGCTATCGGGCGTCATGTTCAATATGCCCATGACCTGCGGCGTATCGAAGCGGATGATCCGCTCGCCCAGCGTCAACGCCGCGCGTGGGCTGGTCAGCGCCGCCATCAGCTGCGCCGCTCTCGCCCCCAAAGCATCGGGCAATCGCGCCTGCCAGTCTTCAAAGTCGCTCAACGGAACCTGCGCTTTGCCACCCTCGCCGTCCGCCGTGATCCAGCGCGCCTCGACTGCCTGAAACCAGATCAGCCCACCAGCGAGCCGCCGGAAATCGCTCTCCGCCAGCCCAACCGGCGTATCGACAAACCAGATCGGGCGCAGATACAACCGCGCGCCAGCGGGGGGAATTTGGATCATGGCGTAACGTCATCCTTCAGCATGGCGGATGCTCTAGCGCCAGTCCCCAAGCAAAGGAAGTTGGAGCCCGAAGTTGGATGGTGGGAGCATCGCTCCGGGCTCCGACGGCAGAGCTTATGGCTCCGTCGCAAGCAGATAGAGCTTCCGCAGCGCATCGATGGGCTTCACCTTGCCCTCATGCTCGATGTGCCAGAAGGTCCAGCCATTGCAGCTTGGCGCGCCTTGCAGCGTTGCGCCCATCTTGTGGATGGAGCCAATCTCTTCACCGCACAGCAATGATCCATCGGCGCGCACATGCGCTTTCCAGCGGCCCTTGCTGTCGGTCAGCACAGCGCCCGGCTCGATCATCCGCGTCTCAACCAGCGTTCCAAAAGCGACGCGTGGCTGACTCTTGGGCGATTGCATGATGGTGATGGCGCTCTCATCGAGCGGGAGCGCTGCAGCGATGCGCTCCCGCGCGACCTCACAATAGCT
>CAMLFF010000324.1 GCA_946479185.1 uncultured Sphingobium sp. | reverse complement strand
ACCACCGAGATCTACACTCTTTCCCTACACGACGCTCTTCCGATCTCGAAGGGCGAGATTTTCGAGGGGCTGGCTGAGGGCGGCACCGCGATCATCCCTTATGATTCGCCCCATGCCGCGCTTCTACAGCGTCTTGCCGCACCTCATGCCGCGCACATCGTGACGTTCGGCCTGGGCAAAGGCGCTGATGTGCGTGTGATTGACGAGGCGCCCTCCAGTGGCGGCGGTACATTGGTGACAGCGCAGACCCGCACCGCCCGGCTCAGCTTCACCGTTGCAATGCCGGGGCGGCATTGGGTGAGCAATGCGCTGGCGGTCATCGCCACGGTTGAGGCTGCGGGCGGCGATCTGGCGCAGGCTGGGCTTGCCCTTGCAGAAATGCAGGGCTTGCCGGGCCGGGGCGCGCGGCGTCATGTGCCGACGCGCGATGGCGGTGAAGCGCTGCTGATCGACGAGGCCTATAACGCCAATCCCGCATCTATGGCCGTGACCCTCGCGCAATTGGGCGAGGAGAAGGGCAAGCGCCGCATCGCCGTGCTTGGCGCGATGAAGGAGCTTGGCAACCAGTCCGAGCGCCTGCATGGCGGCCTCGCGGGCGCGGTGCGGGATGCAAATATTGGCCTCGCCATTCTCGTCGGCGAGGAAATGGCACCGCTTGCCGATGCGCTGCGCGGCGATCTGATCGTGGAGCGTGCGAGCAATGCGGGCGAAGCGATTGAAATGATAGAGACTGTTTTGAAGGATGGCGATGTGGTGCTGGTGAAGGGCTCTAACAGCGTCGGACTTTCGAGACTTGTCGAACGGCTCTGCGCAAGCGAGGTGGCGTGATGCTTTACTGGCTTGCTGAACAACTCAACTTCCCCGGTCTCTTGAATCTGGTGCGTTACCTGACCTTTCGGGCCGGTGCCGCGATTCTGACGGCGCTCGTCATCGGCCTCATCATTGGGCCGAAATTCATTGGCTGGCTGCGTGTGCGGCAGGGCAAGGGGCAGCCGATCCGCAGCGACGGTCCGCAAACCCATCTCGCCAAGCGCGGCACGCCCACAATGGGCGGACTGATGATCCTGACCGCGATGCTCTGCGCCGTGCTGATGTGGATGAATGTGCAATCCATCTACATCTGGGCCTGCCTCATCGTGACGCTCGGCTTCGGCGCCATCGGCTTTATGGATGATTATGACAAGGTGACGAAAGCGAGCCACAAGGGCCTCTCCGCCCGGGCGCGGCTGCTCGCGGAGTTCGCCATTGCGGGCTTCGCGACCTGGCTGATCGTCAGCCAGAATGGCACCTTGCTGTATCTACCTTTCTGGAGCGGCGGCGCGATTGATCTGGGGCCAGCCTATTATCTCTTTGGCGCGTTCGTCATCGTCTCATTCGGCAATGCGGTGAACCTGACGGACGGGCTGGATGGGCTCGCCTCCATGCCTGTCATTGTCGCTTGCATGGCCTTCATGCTGATCGTCTATCTGGTGGGCCGCGCGGATTATGCCGCTTATCTCGGCATTCCCCATGTGCCGGGCGCGGGCGATCTGGTGATCCTGTGCGGCGCAATCATCGGCGCATGCCTTGCCTTCCTGTGGTTCAATGCGCCGCCTGCCGCGGTGTTCATGGGCGATACCGGCAGTCTGGCGCTTGGCGGCACGATCGGCGTGATCGCCGTTGCCGCGCATCATGAAATCGTGCTGGCGATCATCGGCGGGCTGTTCGTGGTCGAGGCGCTGTCGGTCGTCATTCAGGTGTTCTTCTACAAGCGGACGGGCAAGCGGGTGTTCCGCATGGCGCCCATCCACCATCATTTCGAGCAGCTGGGCTGGCCGGAATCGACGGTGGTCATCCGCTTCTGGATCGTCTCCTTCGTGCTCGCGCTGGCGGGCCTTGCGACGTTGAAGCTGCGATGATCGTCTCGGGGGTCTTTGCGGGGAAACGCTACGCAGTGCTGGGCCTCGCCCGGTCCGGCCTTGCGACGGTGGAATCGCTGGCGGCAAGCGGCGCGACCGTCATCGCCTGGGATCAGCGCGAGGATGCACGCGCGCTGGTGGCGGGCAAGGCGACGCTCGGCGATCCGCTGGAGATGGACCTTGCAGGGCTGGACGCCATTGTCGTCTCGCCCGGCGTGCCGCTCAATCGCCACCCCATTTCTGCGCGAGCGCGGGATGCTGGCGTGCCGATCATTGGCGATATCGAGCTGTTTGCACTCGCACGGCCCACGCTTCCGCCGCACCGCGTGATCGGCATCACCGGCACCAACGGCAAATCGACGACCACGGCGCTCATCCATCATATCGTGCGCCACGCCGGGCTGCCGACGCGGATGGGCGGCAATATCGGCCTGCCAATCCTCGCGCAGGATCCCCTCAAAGCGGGCGGCGTCTATGTGCTGGAGCTTTCCAGCTATCAGATCGACCAGACCTTCAGCCTCGATTGCGACATCGCCGTGCTGCTCAATATCACGCCGGATCATCTCGATCGTTATGATGGCTTTGCGGGCTATGTCGCCTCGAAAGAGCGGTTGTTCGCGATGCAATCGGCTGAGCATGACGCGATCATCGCGGTGGATGACGCGGTGACGCAGCGTATCGCAGAGGGCCTCCCCCGCAGCCGCCGTGTTTCAGGGCGCTGTGTTGATCCGGTGATGCAGGCGAAATGGCCAACGCTGCAAGGGCCGCATAATGCGCAGAACATCGCCGTCGCGGTTGCGGTGGCGGAAGCGCTTGGCATCTCCGAGGCGAATATCGCTGCCGGGCTTGAGACTTATGTGAGCCTGCCGCACCGCATGCAGCGGGTCTCCGAGATTGGCGGCGTGCTGTATGTGAATGACAGCAAGGCGACCAATGCGGCATCGACCGCGCCTGCGCTTTCCGCATGGCCTGCGGTGGATGGTCGCCCGCGTATCCACTGGATTTTGGGCGGCGTCGCCAAATCGGACTCGCTGGATGAATGCGCCATCGGCTTCCCCAATGTTGCGCAGGCTTATACGATCGCCGAGGCCGGGCCGTTGTTTGCCCGCTTGCTGAATGAGGCCGAGGTACCGGCGCTGGAATGCGAGCTGATGGTCACAGCCGTGGCGGAAGCCGCCAAGCGCGCGCAGCCCGGCGATGTCGTTTTGCTCTCGCCAGCATGCGCCTCCTTCGATCAGTTCCGGGATTTTGAGGCGCGCGGCGATGCTTTTGCGGCCGCCGTGGCAGCCTTGAACGAGCAGCAGGCGGGGGCGCAGGCATGAGTGATCCGGGCGATGAGGGCATCACGCTGGTCGAAGGCGCACAGCCGCGCCCGGCCAAGCCTGCGCAGCTCGATATGGCGCTCTCGCCCTTGCGCCCGCGTCCGCGCAAGCCGCTGCCGCGCGAGCGCACCGCGCT
>CAMLFF010000323.1 GCA_946479185.1 uncultured Sphingobium sp. | reverse complement strand
ATGATCCTCGTCATCGACAATTATGACAGCTTCACCTGGAACCTGGTCCATTATCTGATGGAGCTGGGCGCGCAGGTTGAGGTCGTGCGCAATGATGCCATGTCCGCTGGGCAGGCGCTCTCCACCGGCGCGAGCGCTTTCCTCCTCTCGCCCGGCCCGTGCACGCCCAATGAAGCGGGCATTAGCCTCGATCTTGTCGCGGCTTGCGCGGATGCAGGCAAGCCCTTGCTCGGCGTATGCCTTGGCCACCAGACCATCGGCCAGCATTTTGGCGGTGATGTGGTGCGCGGCGGGCTGATGCACGGCAAGACATCGCCCGTGACGCATGATGGCACCGGGCTTTTCGAGGGCCTGCCCTCGCCCTTCACGGCCACGCGCTATCACTCGCTGATCGTGGAGAATATTCCCGACAGCCTGATTGTGAATGCGACCAGCGAGGATGGCTCGGTGATGGGCTTCCGCCACACCAGCCTGCCCATCCACAGCGTGCAGTTCCACCCGGAGAGCATCGCCACCGAACATGGCCATGCGATGCTGGCGAATTTCATGCGCCTGGCTGGTCTCGATGTGAAAGAGCGCGAGCAGGCCTGACGCGTCATCTGGACCCGCACCAAAGGCGGGCCGCACAGGAAAGCCAAGCCATGAGCGATCGCACGCGCATTCCACCGTTATCACCCTTTGAGGAAGAGGTCGGCTTCACCCGTGCCCTTCGCGTGGGGGACCGCATCATCGTTTCCGGCACAGTTGGCGTCGCTGCCGATGGCAGCATTCCCGCAGATGCCGGGGCGCAGGCTGACCTCGCCTTTGCCGACATCATCCGCCACATCGAGGCCCTCGGTGGCACCGCGCGCGACGTGGTGCGCGTGCGTATGTTCGTGACGGACATTGCCGATGCCGATGCAGTGAGTGCCGCGTTCAGCCGGGCGCTCAAGCCCACGCGGCCCACCGGCACTTTGGTCGCCGCTGCGGCGCTTTATAACCCGCGCTGGAAGGTCGAGATCGAGGCCGAAGCAGTTGTGAGCGCAGACTGAACGGACGGCGCGCGGACTGATTGTTGGGTGATTGCTGGAACAGAGCGGCTTTGTGGACGTTCAAGCGGTTAACATAGCAAACCCACAATCTCCGGAGATTTCCATGAATATTCTGATCCTTAGCCTCACCAGCGTGACGGCCTTGCTTGCGGCATGCAGCAGTCCAGCCGATCAGGCGCAGGACAAGGCAGAAGACCGGATCGAGAATGTCGCCGAAAACTCCGCCGCCACCTCTGGGTCGAGCATCCTTGCGCTTGGCATGACGGAGCGGCAGTTTCTCGACGCCGAGCTGGTCGATGCGGGCGGCATGGAACTGGCGGACGTGATGGCAGTGGTGCGCGGTGCCAATGGCGCGCCCGAGAAACTGCTCGTCGAGATTGAAGACAGCAATCCCGATCGCTTCGTCCATGTCCCGCTCGATGGGCTCACGGCCAAGCAGGATGGCGATGATTGGGATCTGGTGACCACCATGACCAAGGCGCAGCTCGCCGCCCTCCCAGCTGTGTCGCTCACGGCATCGGGCGCAGCGAACTAGGGGCCAGAACCAGCCCCCAACGGGTTAAAACATAAGGGCGCGGACACGGATAGAAACCGGGTCCGCGCCTTCATTTTGTCTTGGGGCTATTCTTGCTGAAATTGCTCCACCTAAAATTAATCATCTTCATTTAGTTCGACTTGGAAGGCACAGGCCCGCTTCTATTGGAGGCAGGCTTGTGAGGGACCGCGCGGCGCTGTAACAAGGCGCCGGACGAGACCGCTCGCCTGTGTGGGTTCGAAGAGGCTTTGGGGGAGGAAGCCTGCTCATTTGAAGAATGGCCTTGCGATGCAATCAATCCTGCAGCGCTCACCTTCATCAGACCGAATTGTAATGATTTGTAGGGATCTTGCCTTGAGAACGACTTTGCAGGATCAGGCTCCCGTTCAGACCAAAGGATCGGGACGCTCTGAACCAAACGATTACTCTTGTTTCACGCCTAACCCTTTTACGAAGTCTGGAGACTATCGATGTCAAAGCTGAGGAGCGTCTCGCTTGTCGCGCTCGCAACCTTCTCCCTCGCCCTGGCTGGTTGCCAGAAGAAGGCCGAAGGTCAGGTTGTCGCCATTGTGAATGGTGAAGAGATTACGCTGACCGAACTGAACGCTGAAATTGCTGACCTGAACGTGCCGCCTGAGGCGAACAAGGAAATGGTCCGCGCCCAGGTGTTGCAGCGCATGGTCGACCGCCGCCTGCTCGTGCAGGCCGCCAAGGAAGCTGGCCTGGACCGTGACCCTGCCTATCTGACGCAGGAGCGCCGCATGCAGGAGCAACTGCTCGTCAACCTCTATGGCCGCAAGGCGATGGACACGGTGAAGGTGCCTGATACGGCGGCGATCGACCGCTACATCGCTGGTCGCCCGACGGCCTTCGCCGAGCGCAAGCGCCTGCGTCTCGATCAGTTGCAGATCGATCCGCCATCCAGCCCGGACAAGCTCAAGGATCTCGAGAGCGCCAAGACGATGGATGAAGTCGCCACACGCCTCACCGCAATGGGCATTCCGTTCCAGCGCGGCAATGGTGCGCTCGATACCGCAACCGTTCCACCGCAGACGCTCGCACGGATCAACGCTCTGCCTGCTGGCGAGCCTTTTATCGTGCCATCGGGCAACAAGCTGGTCATCAACGTGATCACCGGCAGCGAGCCAATCCCCGTTCCAACCGAGCAAGCCCGCCAGATTGCGGCGCAGGCCATGCGGAACGAAGAGCTCAACAAGATCGGCGAGTCACGTCTCAAGGAAGCCAAGGCAGCCGCAAAGATCGAGTATCAGCCGGGCTTCGCGCCCAAGCCTGGCACCGGCGCAGATGGAAAGGCTCTGCCGGCACCTGGTGGCGCCGGCAATGCCGCCGCACCTGCGGCAGCCAACTGAGACTGATCTGACACAAGGCAAGGGCGCTCTCGTGAAGGGAGCGCCCTTTGCTATGTCCGGGCCACAGAGCCGGACTGTTTCCAGCCAAACCACTTCCAGCCGAACCATCGGGAATGCAGGATGATGATGCTCGATAGTCTTGCCTGGCTTGTGGTCGCCATTCCGCTGGCGCTGCTGAGCATATTGATGATCGAGTTGGCCTTTGGCACCTTCACACGCGGCAAGCGCGCCGCTGCGCCAACCCGCCGATCAAGCGCGGCTATCCTCATGCCCGCTCATAATGAGGCGGGCGGCATCCAGCCCATCATTGCCAAATTGCGCCCTTGGCTGGACGAAACGATCCAACTGATCGTGATTGCGGATAATTGCAGCGATGCCACAGCGCGCGTAGCGCGGGAGGCAGGCGCCACGGTGATCGAGCGCCAGGATGCTGCCCTGCGAGATCGGAAGAGCGTCGTGTAGGGAAAGAGTG
>CAMLFF010000322.1 GCA_946479185.1 uncultured Sphingobium sp. | reverse complement strand
TGTCGGCATCTCGTTGATATCACCGATGAGCATGGCGGGAACATCGGCTGCGATCAGGCTGGCGGCATGGGTGATAAACCGCTCGAACCAGCGCATCTTATAACCAAATCGGGGGCCGGGCCGGGGATTCCCATTCGGCAAGTAAAGGCATCCGATCAGGATACCGTTCACGGCAGCCTCGATATACCGGCTCTGATCGTCCTCCGGCTCGCCCGGCAATCCGCGCCGCGTCTCATGGATTTCTCCCACGCGGCTCAGGATGGCCACGCCGTTCCAGCTTTTCTGGCCGTGCCAGATTGCGTCATAGCCCAGCGCCTCGATGGCCTTGCGAGGAAAGCGCTCATCGGGGGCCTTGAGCTCTTGCAGGCACACAATGTCTGGCTGGTCCTCTTCCAGCCAGCGCAGCAGCACGGGCAAACGTCCGTTGATGCCATTCACATTATAGGTGGCGATCTTCACAGGTCCGGCAGAGACTGATCCACCCGCCCCCATTTGGCGAGATCCTTGGAGGCCGCGCGCTTCACCATCTCCGCGCCATCGCCGATATGCCAGTGCGCGGGCGTATCGAGATCGCGCAGTTCCTCCCAGGTAAGCGGCACCGCAATTGGCGCCAGCGGGCGAGAGCGGGCGCTATAGGGCATCACAGCCGTCGCGCCGCGCTGGTTGCGCAGATAATCAATGAAGATGCGCCCCTTGCGTTTCGCCTTGGAGAGCGCGGCGGTAAAGCGGTCTGGATCGGCCTGCGCCAGCGCGGTGGCAAACCGCTGGGCAAAGTCCTTCACCTCGGGCCATTCCGGGCCGGGCGTGAGGGGGGCGATCACGTGCACGCCCTTGCCACCCGTCACCATCGGGAAGGAGACCAGCCCCATCTGGCTCAGCACATCCTGAATATGGAAGGCAGCGGAGACGACGGCTTTGAAGTCCACCGCTTCATCGGGATCGAGATCGAATACGAGGCGGTCGGGCTTCTCAACATCTTCGATCCGCGCGCCCCAGCCGTGAAATTCAATCGTGCCCATCTGCACGCAGGTCAGCAGCCCCGCCGCATTATCCACGAACAGGTAGGGCTCGTCATGGCCATCCTTCTCGCGGATCCCGATCTGCTTGACGTCCTCACCAAAGCTGCCCGCATCATGCTTCTGGAAAAAGCACTTCTTCGCCCGCCCCTGTGGGCAGCGCACCAGACTGATCGGACGGCTGCCCGCCCAAGGCAGCATGATCGGCGCGACAATCTCATAATAGTCCGCAAGCTGCCCCTTAGTGAGCTTGCCTTCAGGGAAAATCACGCGATCCCGACTGCTGATCTTGATGCCGCTCGTGACCTGCGGCTGCGCAACCGTCTCGACCGCAGCAGGCGTTTCGCGCACGATCGCCTCGGGCTTCTTGTCTTCCCGCAGGCCGAGATAGCTGGAATGGCGCAGCACGCCGTCATTCGTTACCTCCGCATATGCAACTTCCGCGACGAGCTTCGGCTTGATCCAATGTGCGGTTCGCGCAATTGCGCGCGGGGCATCCACCGTGGCTTTTTCCTGATGGAGCGCCGCCATCAAGCCCTGTAGCCGCTCCATCTCATCCCCGTTGAAACCGGTGCCGACCTTGCCCGCATAGCGCAGCTTGCCATCCTCATTCACGCCAAGCAGCAGGGAGCGAAAACCGCGCTGCTTATCGGATGCTGTCCAGCCGACGATCACGAATTCCTGGCGCTGGATGCATTTGGTTTTCACCCAATTTTTGCTGCGTGCGCCGACATATCGCGAATCCGCCCGCTTGGAGATGACTCCTTCCAACCCTGCGGCACAGAAGCGGCTCAGCAACGCCTCGCCCTTGCCGACGATATGATCGGAGTAGCGGATCACGCTCTTTCCTTTGCCGATCAGTGCCTCAAGCTTCTGCTTGCGCTCGATCAGCGGCAGATTGGTGAGGTCTTCGCCATTCAGCTCCAACAGATCGAACGCGAAATATTCGATCTTGTCAGGATTGTCCTTCAGCGCCGCCTGCAGCGCCTGAAAGCTCGTGCGCCCATCGGGCAGCATCACGACGGCTTCGCCGTCGATCAGGGCGCTCTCCGCCTTGAATTTCACGGCGTCGGCGATGAGGCGCGCGAAGCGATCCGACCAGTCCAGACCCGAGCGCGTATAAGCGCGCCCTTCCCCGCCGCTCACCGCGATAAGCGTGCGATAGCCATCATATTTGAGCTCGTGCACCCAGCCCTCGCCCGTCGGCACATGATCAACCAATGTCGCCAACTGCACGGGCTGGAAGGGCGGCAGTTTCACCGTTGCAGGCTTTTTCGCGGCTGGCTTTTTGGCGGCTGGCTTTTTGGCGACTGATTTACTGGGCTTGTCTGCCGCAATCTCGTCCATCGTGCGCCCGCTCTCGATGCTTGTAAGATGCGTGCCGACAAGATCATCCGATCCGCCAGCAAATTCGTCCTGCACCTTGCGTAATATCCAGTTTTCGCGCTTCTCATTGCCGCGCGGCTTGAGGCGGAACAGGATCCACTCGCCCTGCATGCGGCGCCCGTGGAGGATGAAATGTAGGTGACCCTCCGGCAGCGTTTTGCGAGGGTCTTTGCCGGGGATCGACTCCCAACTGCCATTATCCCACAGCATCACGGAGCCGCCGCCATATTCACCCTTGGGGATCATGCCCTCGAACCGGGCGTAATCCAATGGGTGATCTTCCGTCCTTACCGCCAGCCGCTTGTCATCAGGGTTGGCGCTCGGCCCGCGCGTGACCGCCCAGCTTTTGAGCACGCCATCCAGTTCGAGACGGAAATCATAATGAAGGCGCGTCGCGGCATGTTTTTGAACGACGAAGCCATTGCCCACCTTTGACGGCTTCCCGCCCGAAGGCTCTGCCGTCCGCGTGAAATCACGCTTGGTCCGGTAAATTTCGAGCGCGTCTGTAGCGTTGGCCTCGCGCGCGGTCTTGCTTGACGTTTTGGTGGGGGCTCGCGCCATGTTGCAGGCTCCATTTCGCTATCTGGCGAAACCATCACCCGCCGGACTCGTTCCCCGGCTAATCGCCATCGCATCGCCACCCGGGCCCTTCGCATGCATATCCATCACTTCATCGGCTCCACCACGGTTGATCAAATCGCGTTTGACGAGACGGACGCGACCTTGACCGTCACGTTCCATGACAGCGGCCGCTATGTTTATTTTGACGTTTCCCACTCAATTTACGAAGCTTTTTGCAAAGCTGCATCGCCCGGCGCATTCCTGAACAGTCAAATCAAAGGCCGGTTCGACTTCAAATATGATCCTGCGAGGCGCCGTTTCGGCCCCAAGGCAAGCCCCACGTGATGACGCCCGAATTGTATAATTTCCGGCTAATCCATGTTAAAATTCCAGCTCGTCGCGTTGAAGTCGTTGCCCGGAATAACTACTCTTGGCGCAAATAATCGGG
>CAMLFF010000321.1 GCA_946479185.1 uncultured Sphingobium sp. | reverse complement strand
CCGATGCGCGCGGACGATCTGCCAGCAGTGGCGGCGATATCGGCGGCTGTGCATGGCGATTTTGTGGAGACGCTGGCAACCTATGAAGAGCGGCTCGCGCTCTATCCCGCCGGTTGCATCACCCTTGAAGAGGCTGGCGCGCCGGTCGGCTTTTTGATCAGTCACCCTTGGCATGCAGGCCAATCGCCCGCGCTGAACCAACCACTGGGCGCCATTCCCCACGAAAATGTCGATTATTATCTGCATGATATTGCGCTTTTGCCGCAGACGCGCGGATCAGGTGCGGGCAAGGCGGCACTGGCTTATGTGATCGCCCATGCGCGTTCACGCGGCTTCGAGCATGTCACATTGGTGGCGGTGAATGGGGCGGATCACTTCTGGTCTGCTCAGGACTTCAAGCATAGGGAGACCGGGGAGGCTGGCCCCTATGGGCCGGGCACATTTGCGATGCATCTGGCGCTCTGAGAGAGCAAATAGTGCCCTCACCTCAGCAGTCTTGCCGAAAGATTACTGGCCGTTGCTGACTGATTTTGCATTCGCAGGCTTCACCGAAGCCTGACCGAGACCGACCGCCATCGCCGCGCTGCCGACCGCGCCGAGCACGAGGATCCAGAAAATCTTTTTCATTACCGCCCCTTAGCCCTTAAGCTTGTTCGTGCACCATTAAATCACGAACGTCGGCAAGTCGACCCCTGATTGCAGCAGCTGCAGCCATAACGGGTGAAACCAGATGCGTGCGCGCGCCCGGACCCTGACGGCCCATGAAATTGCGGTTGCTGGTCGAGGCGCAGCGCTCGCCGCTCGGCACCCGGTCCGGGTTCATGCCAAGACACATGGAGCAGCCCGGCTCGCGCCATTCAAAGCCCGCATCGGTGAAGATGACATCCAGCCCCTCGGCCTCCGCCTGCCGCTTGACGAGACCCGAGCCCGGCACGACGAGCGCCTGCTTGATGCCGTCAGCGATCCTCTGCCCCTTGAGCACAGCCGCCGCCGCGCGCAAATCCTCGATGCGGCTGTTGGTGCAACTGCCGATGAAGATATGCTCCACGGTCACATCTTCCATGCGCTGACCAGCCGTCAGCCCCATATAATCCAATGACTTGGCCGCAGCTGCGCGCTTGGATGGATCCTCAAAGCTTTCAGGATCTGGCACCGCACCTGTGATCGAAACGACATCCTCAGGGCTTGTGCCCCAAGTCACGGTCGGCGCGATCTCGCTCGCGTGGATCTTCAGCACCTTGTCGAACTTGGCACCCTCGTCCGTCACCAGCGTGCGCCAATAGTCGACGGCGCGATCCCATGCCTCGCCAGTCGGCGCCATCGGGCGGCCCTTCAAATATTCGAATGTCTTCTCGTCCGGCGCGAACAGGCCGGAACGCGCGCCGCCTTCGATCGCCATATTGGCGACGGTCAGCCGCCCTTCCACGCTCATGTCGCGGAAGGTGGAGCCACGAAATTCCATGACATGGCCGGTGCCGCCAGCCGTGCCGATGCGGCCGATGATCTCGAGGATCACATCCTTGGGCGTCACGCCAAAGCCAAGCTCGCCCTCAACTTCGATCGCGAAGGTCTTGCTCGGCTTGAGCATCAGCGTCTGCGTGGCGAGCACATGCTCCACCTCGCTGGTGCCGATGCCGAAGGCCAGTGCACCCAACGCGCCATGGGCCGCCGTGTGGCTATCGCCGCACACTAATGTGGTGCCCGGCAGCGTGAAGCCCTGCTCGGGGCCGATCACATGGACAATGCCCTGATTGACATCGGTCGCGCCGAAATAGGTGATGCCGAACTCTTCGACATTGCTCTCGAGCGCGGCAAGCTGCTGCGCGCTCTGCGCATTCACGATCGGGATGCGCTTGCCCTGCGCATCCACGCGCGCGGTGGTGGGCACATTATGATCGGGGACGGCCAGTGTCAGATCAGGACGGCGCACCTTGCGGCCAGCGAGGCGAAGGCCCTCGAACGCCTGCGGGCTCGTCACTTCATGGACGAGATGGCGGTCGATATAGACCAGGCATGTGGCGTCATCGCGCATCTCAACGACATGCGCATCCCAGATCTTTTCGTAAAGCGTGCGAGGTTTGTTCATAATGGGCCTGCCCTACAATCGTGCGCGCGTTGGGGGAAGCCCCTATATCGGGCGCTTGAGGTCTGCTTCAATGCTACGCGATGCGAGCCAGTAATGCAGCGCCGCCCAGGGATAGACGATGCACAGCGTCGCCATCGCGAAACCGAGCGCAACGCCTGGCGCAATGCCGCCCGCCGCATAATGATCGCTCACCGCGCCGAGGATGAGCGGACCGAAGCCGCCGCCGATCAGCGTGTAGATCATGCCGGTGAAGGCCGTGCCGGTCGCGCGCATCCGGGGGCCGAGCATATTCTGGAAAATGCCCTGCGTGGGCCCAAGATAGGTATATTGGAACAGCCCGCAAAGGCCGACCAGAACGACCAGCAACACCGGATCGTCGCGCGTGATCGCAAAGGCATAAAGCGGCGCGGAAATAAGCAAGGTGGCCGCCGGAATGAGCGCATAGCCGCGCTTATTGCCACGGCTGCCCATCCGGTCTGTCAGCCAGCCTCCGCCCAATATGCTGATGGTGGATGGCAGGCTGGCGACCAAGCCCGCCACAATCCCCGCCTCAAGCAAAGTGAAGCCATAGCGGCGGATGAGATAGGCCGCGAGAAAAGCATTGAGGCCAAAGCCCACCATGCTGGCAAGGCTTGAGCCAAGGAGCATGTTGCGCATCGTAGGCCAGCGTAGATAGCGGCCCAGCACTGTACCGAGCGGCGGCACCTGCGTATCCGCAACTCCCCCATCCAACCCGCCGCGCTTGGGCTCGGCCACGAACAGCGTGAGCAAAATTGCGAGGATAATGCCCGGCACCGCCGCTACCAGCAAAGCCGCCCGCCAGCCATAAAGCTGCGCAATCAGCGCGCCGCCGCTCGCACCAAGGAAAGCGCCCACAGGCGCGGACAGATGAAGCACAGACATCATCGTCGCGCGCTTCTCGCGCGGGAAATAGTCCGACACAACGGAGTAAGTGGAAGGCAGCCCAACCGCCTCACCCACGCCCACGCCGATGCGAGCGAGCAGCAGTTGCGCATAGGATTGCGCCATGCCGCACGCCGCCGTCGCGATGGACCAGAACAAGGTGCCGATGGAGATGAGCGTCAGCCGCCGCTTGCGCTCCGCAATCCGCGCCACGACCAGCGCCAGCACCACATTGAGCACCGCAAAGGCCAGCCCGTTGACGATCCCCAGCTGAGTATCGCTCAAGTCAAACTCGCGCTTGAGCGGCTCGGCCAGCACATTCATGATGATGCGATCGATAAAGCCGACAATGCCAATGCAGGTCAGCAGGATGAGCGCGATCCGGGGCCGCTCCTTGATCGTGCTGATGGCCATGCCTCTCCCTT
>CAMLFF010000320.1 GCA_946479185.1 uncultured Sphingobium sp. | reverse complement strand
GGAACGGCGGCTGCTCGGTCCAGCGCCCACCACCTTTTCTGCGAGGCGATAATCGATACCGCGTGCAATGCCACGACGCTGTGCTTGATTGAGTAG
Organism: uncultured Sphingobium sp.; assembly: GCA_946479185.1. Next base: position 3,385 of record CAMLFF010000320.1, on the reverse strand, counting down.
AGCGCTCGCGCTGCCCTGATCAGCCGAGAAGGACGCGCAAATGGCCTGCGCCATGAACCAACCCGGCGCATCACTGAAATCGCGTGCGCGCGGCAGCAAAGGGCAGAAGCCGCTTGGATCGGCCGTAGCAAGCTGCACCTGCATGGCGACCGAATAGAGCCGCTTGGTGAACTGATCCGAATCGACATGCTGCACGAGCAGGCGCGCATTATCCGCCTCCCCCATGCGCAGCAGCAGCCATGCCCGCTCGGCCACCCAGTCGGCGCCGTTTATATCGGTTGGCGTATCGACATGGGAAATGAGCGCACGGCGCGCCAATATGCTGGCCCAGCGAGACATGAAGGGCGCGCGCGTCGCCTCCATGACGCGTGCCAGCGCTCGGCCATTTGAGCGCCCGAAGGCCGCACCTTCAAAGCCGCCAAGGTCTGCCGTTAGCGGCCCGATAACATCGAGAGACCTGCGCGATGTGGAAGGAAGATCATATTTCTCGGCAATTTCGTCCGCTGCAGCGACATTCTCCGTGCCGTTCTCCGCGCCTGCCAGAGTTTCAGCAGCACGATCGATACTCGCCTGATCGGGCAAGAGCGGAGTCGGCGCGGAGGTTGCGGGGGCCGTCGTGCCTCTGGGCGGCGTGGCGGGCGAAGGCCCACGTGCGGCCGGCGGGGTCTGCGCCGGCGCGGGTTGATCGCCAAAGCCCGGAGGCAATAGCGATTCCGGCCCGCTTTGTTGCGCGAGCACTGGAATGGCGAGCGCAAACGCGCTCAGCCCCAGCAATAATCCCGACCGTTTGATGCGCACTGCTGTGGCCTTATCCGGCCAGCTGCTCTGGCGTGACGGGAAGCTCAATGTCCATCACCGGCTGCTCGCCACCTTTCCAATAGGCCAGGCAGAGGAGGAGCACAGGGACCAAAAGCAGCAGCCACCCGAGATATGCAATGGGGTGGCGGCGGCGGCGATAAGGATCGGGACGGCTGAGTTTCATATCGAAAGAATGGGCCTTGCTGATTTTCAGGAGCCTGGAGGCGATTGATCGCCGTTGCCTCAGGCGTCGGCGTCTGTATAGCCGCGCAAGTCATGGGGCGAAACGATAAATATGAGGCGGCAGACGCAAACCCCTCGCTAGTCCTTGTGGGCTTGATGGGCGTCGGCAAGTCCACCATCGGCCGCAGGCTTGCGGGGCGGCTCAATTTGCCCTTCGTCGATGCCGATGACGAGATTGAGCGGGCCGCCGGGATGACCGTGCAGGAAATCTTCGACGCCTATGGCGAGAGCGGCTTCCGCGATGGCGAGCGGCGGGTGATTGCGCGGCTGATCGATGGCAAGCCTAAGGTTATCGCAACTGGTGGCGGCGCTTTCATCAACGATGAGACGCGCGCGCTGATCCTTGAGAAAGCCGTGGCGGTTTGGCTGGATGCGGACATCGACATTCTTGTGGAGCGTGTTGGGCGGCGGGATGGCAGACCTTTGCTCAAGGGGCGAGACGCCCGTGAGGCGCTGACTGAACTGGCGAAAGTGCGCGAGCCATTTTACGCGCAGGCACCGTATCGGATCGTGAGTTCCGATTCTCCGCATGATGCGACAGTCGACAAGATAATGAAGGCGATCGGCCGATGAGCGTGATTCCAGTCTCCCTTGGTGAACGCAGCTATGAGGTTCGTATCGAGCCGGGCCTGCTGGACCGTGCAGGTGAAGCACTGAGCCCATTGGCGACCAAGCGACCATTTCTGGTCATCACAGATACCAATGTAGGCGTGGCACAGTGGCCGCGCCTGGAAGCCTCACTGGCGGCAGCCGGGCTGGAAAGTAAACTCGTCGCGCTGCCAGCGGGTGAGGCAACGAAAAGCTGGCGGCAACTCGAGAGCCTGACCGACCAGATGATCGAGCATGGCATCGAACGGAGCGATCATGTGATTGCGCTGGGTGGCGGCGTGATTGGCGATCTGGTGGGCTTTGCGGCCTCCATCGTGAAGCGCGGCTGCAATTTCATCCAGATCCCGACGACACTGTTGGCGCAGGTCGATAGCTCCGTGGGCGGCAAGACGGCGATCAACAGCCGGGCCGGAAAGAATTTGCTGGGCGCCTTCTATCAGCCATCGCTGGTGCTGATCGACCCGAATACGCTCGACACGTTGGGTCGACGGGACGTGGCGGCGGGCTATGCCGAGGTGGTGAAATATGGCCTCATCGATGATGTGGGCTTTTTCGACTGGTGCGAGACGAATGGCGCTGCCCTGCTCGCTGGCGATACGGACGCGCGCACCTATGCCGTGAGCCGCAGCGTTTCTGCGAAGGCCGCGATCGTTGCCGAAGATGAGCGCGAGACGAGCGGACGGCGAGCATTGCTCAACCTTGGCCACACTTTTGGCCATGCACTTGAGGCGGAAACCGGCTTCTCGGATAAGCTTCTGCATGGTGAAGGCGTGGCGGCCGGTATGGCGCTGGCCTTTGGCTACTCCGCACGGCGTGGCGAATGCCCCGCCGAGGATGCTGCAAGGGTTGCAGCGCATCTGCGTGCGGCTGGGTTGCCCGCATCGTTACGCGAAGCTGGCGTGAATGCCTCGGGTGCGAGGCTGGTGGAGCATATGCTCCATGACAAGAAGATGAGCGGCGGCACCCTGCCCTTCCTGCTCGCGCGCGGAATCGGGCAAACCTATCTCGCCAAAGATGTCGATCTGGCTGACGTGGCCGCTTATCTCGACGAGGTTGGCCAGCGTTGAAGCCTGGTCAGGCGCGACCGCTGACGTAAAGCCAGGCGATCCAGAGCCAGCCTGCGATCATGATTGCGCCGCCGATTGGCGTGATGGCGCCCAGCCAGCGCGGCGCGCCCATCGCCATTGCATAAAGCGTAAACGCGAAGATGGCGCTGCCGATGAGCAGCGCAGCGGACGGACCTTGCGTGGTGAGGGTGCGGAGGAGCGCGATGACGGCGACGGCGTGGATGAGCTGATAGAGCCCGCCCGTGCGCAGCCATTCAGCGGCTTGGGGGCTGGACGCACCATGCGCGCCAAAAGCCGAAGCGGCGATGGCGATGGCGGCGCTGATGGCGGCCCAGGCAGATATCATGCGCCTTCTCCTGTTTCTCGCGCCGAGAGCGCAGCGGCGACAGCTTCAAACGCCAGCCGCATGGATGGATGCCTTGCGGGATAATCGCGCCCGGCGGCCAGAAGCTCCAGCCCTGCCCAATCGGGCAGTTCGCCTCGCTCGCCGGAGAGGTAAGCGCGCCACTGATCGCTTGCCGCTTCGATGCTGGCCCGATCTGCACCGAGCGCACTGGCTGCGAAGATCGCGGCGGCGGCCTGGCCGAGCGCGCAGGCCTTCGCATCCATACCGATGGCGGCGATGCGACCATCGTCGTCGAGCTTGAGCGTGACCGTGATGCGGCTGC
>CAMLFF010000319.1 GCA_946479185.1 uncultured Sphingobium sp. | reverse complement strand
ATCAAGCTCTTGAGGCAGATCCACGCTAGGCAGATCAGATTTAGGAATCACAGGCGCATGAGACATATCCAGGCCGCTGCATATCTTGCTGGCTCCACGCTTCTGGCACTGGCCACACCTGCTATGGCGAATGAAGGCATGTGGATGCCGGGCCAGGCAGCGCAGATCGGCGCTGCGATGCAAAAGGATGGGCTGGCGCTTGATCCGACACAACTTGGCCGTCTCGATGTCGCGCCGCTCAATGCCATCGTCTCCCTTGGCGGATGCTCCGCCTCCTTCCTCAGCCCGGAGGGGCTGGTTGCGACGAACCATCACTGCGTGCTCGGCTCGATCCAGTATAATTCGAAAGAGGGACAGGATTATCTCACCAACGGCTTTCTGGCGAAGGGCCTGGGCGATGAACTGCCCGCCGCGCCCGGCAGCCGCATCTATGTGATCGAGGATCTGCGCGATGTCACCAGCGCTATGCTGAACGGCGTCACGACGAAGCTCGGCGGCCTCGCCCGCTATGAACGGCTCGATGCCAATCGCAAGGCACTGATCGCGGCCTGTGAGAAGCAGCCCAACCGCCGCTGCGACGTGCGGCCCTATTATGGAGGGGCTTCCTATTATCTCCAGCAACAGCTTGAGATCCAGGATGTCCGCCTCGTCTATGCGCCTGCGCTGGGCATCGGCAATTTCGGTGGTGAGACGGACAATTGGATGTGGCCACGCCACACTGGCGATTTTGGTTTTTACCGCGCCTATGTCGCGCCCGATGGCGCCTCGCGCCCCTATGCGAAGGACAATGTGCCGTATCGCCCGAAAAGCTGGCTGAAGATCGCCCAGCAAGGCCTCAAGGAAAATGATTTCGTGATGGTGGCGGGCTTCCCCGGCGTCACAAATCGGCTGCGCACCGCGGAGGAAGTCCGCTTCAACTTCGCCGATTATGAGCCGCTCTGGCAGCGCCTGCTCGCGGACTATTCGACGCAGATCAATCGCGCCACGGCTGGCAATCGCGAAGCGCAAATCCGCTACGCCTCGATCCTGCAAGGCGCGGAGAATTTCGAGAAGAAGCTGGCCGGCGATCTGGCAGGGGCAGATGCCATCGGGCTGGATGCGCGCAAGGCCAGCGAGGAGCAGGCCTATCGCGACTGGACGGCCGCCGATCCCAAGCGGCAGGCGCGTTACGGCGCAGCGACCAAGGCTTTGGACGCACTGGTTCTCCAGAATAATCGGGCTTCGCTCAAGGGACTGCGGCAGGCCCTGCTCAACCGCGCGCAACTCCTCTCCTCGGCGCGCACGCTCTATCGCTGGGCCAAGGAGCGCGAGCTGGCCGATGCTGCGCGGGAAAGCGGCTTTCAGGATCGTGATCGCAAGCCGATCATCGACCGGCTGACGCAGGTCGAGCGGCGCTATCTGCCAGCAGTTGATCGCAATCTGTTCGAGGCGGCGCTGGAAGAATATCGTGAACTTCCCCCCAAGGACCGCGACGCCGCCTTCGAGGCCGCGCTGGGGACAATCGGGCTTGATCGGCTCTATGCCGAAACCAAGCTTGGCGATACCGCAACGCGCATCGCTTGGCTGGACAAGCCCGCCTCTGCCTTCGAAGCGTCCGATGATCCTTTCATCAAATTGGCGATTGCCCTTTATCCCGGCGACCGCGCGGGCGAACGGGCAGAGAAGGACCGTGCGGGCCTAATCCAGGCTGCGCGCGCGACCTATATGCAGGGCCTGCTCGCTTATCGCGCCTCAATCGGTCAGGCCGTCTATCCCGATGCCAATGGATCGCTGCGCCTAACATGGGGCAAGGTGACGGGGCGCACGGTCGATGGGCGGATTTGGACATCCTTCACGACTGCCGAGGGCTTGTTGGCCAAGCACACCGGCAAGGGCGAATTCGACGCGCCGGATGCCGCCATCGCAGCGATCAAGGCCAAGGATTATGGCGCTTACACGTCGCCTGAGCTCGGCACGCTGCCCGTCGATTTCATGTCCACGGTCGATATCACCAATGGCAATAGCGGCTCCGCAACCCTCAATGCGCGCGGCGAGTTCGTCGGCCTGGCGTTTGACGGCACGTTGGATGGCGTGATCTCGGACTGGGCCTATGCTGCAGACCGCAATCGCACGATCCATGTCGACAGCCGGTTCATGCTCTGGACGATGGACAAGATCGATGGCGCGCAGCGCCTGCTCAAAGAGATGGGTGTGACCAACCGTAGGCCATGAAAGCATCTCCAGGACATAGGTAAATTAGATGCTGGCGCTGGTCCGATCGGGCAACAGCGCCAGCATTTGTGGCCAGACTATCGTCACAGGTCGGTCGTAAGCGCGGCGGTCAACGCCGACATAGGCATCCTTGCCTTGGGGACTAGGCCTCTTCTCCCTTGCCCAGCCTTCACGATATCGATGTCGAGGTAGAGTGTCGGCTCCCTGCTCTACGGTCTGATTTTGCTTTTTCGATGCGAGCCGATTTTGTTCCTGCATCCGCGCTTAGGGCAACATCTCCCCGCTTATCCGCGTCGATCAGGCCATCGTGGGATTGTCGGCAAGAAAGGCGTCAAGCTCCTGCGCCTGCATGTCCAACTCGAACAGTTGGGCAGAGGCGACTTCATCCTGCTCTTGCAGGAATTCCCGCTCTTCCCGGCTCACCTGCCGAAATCGGCTTGGGGCGGCCTCTGAGGGGCATCGCGGCGCGCGCTTGGGCGATGCCGGTCATGCTCGACCGCTTGCAGGCGAGACTTGGTGCTGGCCTCAGCGGCATCTTTTGAATTGAGAGAGAATGTCCAGTATCCCTACCGATGGCTGCTCGCACATCTGAGGGCACTATGCCGCGGTAATAATAGACCGCATTTCGGCGCTGGAGATAGTTTGCATTGGCTCTTCAATAAGCTGAGACCGTAACCGTCAACTGTGAAAAAGCCTATAATTCCAATAATTTGTAGCAGAACAAAAACTTGCTACAAATGGTGCCAGAAGAGGAAGCCTGATGGACACCTAAGCAATGGGTTCACAGCCCGACTATTCATCGATTGATCGCTGAAAGGCACATTAGCAGACACGACAGGCGTGGCAAGGCCCTAGGCCCAAGGGCTGCCGAGCAAGTCGGCAAAAGATCTTGGGACACTCGTTCAGGGACTGCATTTTGAATGACTGTTGTTAGAGCCATCTTCGCTTCGAGAGCTATTGAACTAAGCAGGACCGCTGATACGAACATCGAATCTCGTGTCACGCTGACACGCGGAAGGCTCCGATGGGCCCCTGATGTCACGTGGAAGGCCACAATTGGGACAAACCGGCCATCCTCACTGGACTGTTGTAGAGGCGGGTTCTAACGGAAGCGGTCATAGCCAAATCTATGGATAACTGCTGGCCAAAAACCTGCCGCTGCGCGCTGACACAGGACGTTGTCGACCCGAAATTTTGGCCGGTGCCGCCCGTCCGGTCGAACAGTAGGAGGTCGAGTATGTCTATTTCCTGTTTCGTGGGCATGCGGCACACGATCAGGCGGAA
>CAMLFF010000318.1 GCA_946479185.1 uncultured Sphingobium sp. | reverse complement strand
TCCCGGACGGCCGGATCAGCCCGAGCTGTTGCCGCCCAACAAAATGCCCAAGCGGGGCAAGGGTGGATCGGAGCGCTCACGCATCGCCATGATCCATGCGCTCGCCCATATCGAGTTCATCGCCATCGATCTGGCGTTCGACATGGTGGCACGCTTTGGCGGCGATTACCCGCCCGAGTTTGCGGATGACTGGTTGAAGGTCGGCGCTGACGAAGCGATGCACTTCGCCCTGCTCGCGCGGCGACTGGAAGAGCAGGGCAGCCATTATGGCGCGCTGCCCGCGCATGATGGGTTGTGGCAGGCCGCGGTCGACACGGCTTACGACTGCACCGCGCGTCTCGCCGTGGTGCCGATGGTGCTGGAAGCGCGTGCTCTCGACATTACGCCGGAAACCATCGTGCGTTTCAGGCATTTCAACGATGAGCGGACTGCAAAGATGCTCGAGCGAATCGTTGACGATGAGATTCGCCATGTGGCTGCAGGGACCAAATGGTTTCTGTGGTCGACAGACCGAGCAGGCGCAAACCCGCAGGAATGCTACAAAAACCTGGTGCGACGCCATATTCATGGCGCCGTTAAGCCTCCGTTCAACGACTCAGCGCGGAGTCAGGCCGGTTTAACCCGCGATTTCTATGAAGGCCTTGCGGCTGAGCGTTTAATTCTGTCGAAAGATCCCAGCAGGTTCACCTGAACCGGCAAAAAACATTGGGACCCACAAAAAGGGGTCCGATATGGGGTCTACATGATCGAGTTGTCTGCCGTCGCCTTTCTCAAGGACGGCTTTTTCAAGGGTGCTCTGAAGATCGCTGTCGTGGCAGGACTTCTCTTCTCCGCACCCGCCATGGCAGACGCCGGCAAAGATGCGCAGTTCTCGTCTCTCTTCTCCGCCTGGGTGAAGATGGAGCGCCCCACAGAACAGCCAACCCAGACCAAAGCATCCATCCCTTCCCGCGAACCAGTTGAAGGCATCCGCCTCAGCTCGACATTCGGCAGCCGCAGCGATCCTTTCAATGGCCGCGCCCGCATGCATCAGGGCATCGATATTCCTGGCCCAATCGGCACCCCAATTTATGCGACTGCAGATGGCGTTGTCCGTCGCTCGCAATGGGTGAATGGCTATGGCAACCTCGTCGAGATCAGCCATGGCAATGGCATGGAGACGCGCTACGGCCATATGTCGAAGCTCGTTGCTCAGCCTAATGAGCGCGTTCGCCGCGGTCAGCTGATCGGTCTGATGGGCTCGACGGGTCGCTCGACCGGCAGCCACCTTCATTATGAAGTCCGCATCGCTGGCAACGCCGTGAACCCAATGCCTTACATTGAAGGCACGAATTTCGAACTCGCACTGGCAGAAGCCAAGGCACATGATGAGCGCCAGATCGCAATGGGTGGCCCGGAAGCCAGCCGCGCATCTGACAATCGTAATCGCTAAGTCTGGCTCTTCTACCCCCCCAATCGCAACATTGATGGATAGGGCCGCGCAGATAGTCGCTGCGACTTGCCCCGGTCATCGGGCATCCCTATCTAAGTGCGCATGACCATTGCGCTTTCCCCATCTGCTGCTGCTCGTGTCGCCTGGATCGCCGAGCGCCAAAGCAAGCCTGCCATCCTGCGTCTCGCGGTTGAAGGCGGCGGATGCTCCGGTTTTCAATATCGCTTCGGTCTGGCCGATGAGCCGGAAGCCGATGATACGGTGGTAGAGACTGACGGCGTTCGGCTGGTGGTCGACGAGATGAGCCTTGATCTGGTGCGTGGCTGCGTGGTGGATTTTGTCGATAATCTCGGCGGTGCGGCCTTCAAGGTGGAAAACCCGAATGCCACCGCTGGCTGCGGCTGCGGGACCAGCTTCTCGGTCTAAGCACCGCTTTCCCATTTACCTCATCCTGAACTTGTTTCAGGGTTCGCCCGTCATGCCGCCAGATTCTGCGCGGTGATTTGCGACGGGAATCAGGATGCGCATTGCCACTTTCAACATCAACGGCATCAAGGCCCGCCTGCCGCGCCTGATCGAGTGGCTGGTCGAGACGCAGCCGGACGTCGCCTGCCTGCAGGAGATCAAGACGCAGGATGAGGGCTTCCCCATCAAGGCGTTCGAGGATGTGGGCTATGGCGCCATCTGGCACGGTCAAAAGGGCTTCAATGGCGTGGCGATCCTTGCCAAGGACGTGACACCAACCGAGGTGGCGCGCGGGCTGGAGGGCGAGCCGGAGGATGAGCATAGCCGCTATCTGGAAGCCGATGTGAAGGGCGTGCGCGTCGCCTCCATCTACCTGCCCAATGGCAATCCGCTGCCCGGCCCGAAATTCGATTATAAACTGCGCTGGATTGAGCGGCTGCGCAAACGCGCGGCGCAAATCTGGGCGGAGGAAATCCCGGCTGTTCTGGCGGGCGATTATAATGTCATTCCGTTCGATCGTGATGTCTGGTCGCCGCCCGCAATGGCGTCCGATGCACTGATGCAGCCCGAGAGCCGCACCGCCTATCGCGCGATGCTGGGCGATGGCTGGACCGATGCGCTGGCCGCGCGCCATCCGCAGGGCGGCGTGTGGACCTATTGGGATTATCAGGCGGGTGCCTGGCAGCGCGATGCTGGCTTCCGCATCGATCATCTGCTGCTCTCGCCTTCGGCGGCGGATCGGCTTGTCGATGCGCAGGTGGACAAGGCCTATCGTGGGCGGGAGACGCCAAGCGATCATGCGCCTGTGTGGGTTCGGCTGAAGGAGTAGGCGATGAAGGCATTTTGCTACGATCAGGCGCATGCCCTCGATCAGTTCGCCCTGACCCTGCGCGATCTGCCTGATCCGGTGCCGGGGCCGCTCGATCTGCTGGTTTCGGTGCGGGCATTTGCGGTGAATCCGGTGGATTACAAGATCCGCTCCACCCGCAGCGCGAGTGATGGCGCGCCCGTGATCCTCGGCTGGGATGCGGCGGGCGTCGTCGAGGCGGTCGGCGCGGATGTGACCGGCTTTGCGCCGGGGGATGCGGTTTATTATGCGGGCAATCTCATGCGAGCGGGCAGCTATGCGACGAAGCAGATCGTCGATCACCGCCTTGTGGCGCACAAGCCTGCATCGCTCGACTTTGCCGATGCTGCGGCGCTGCCGCTGACTGCGCTGACGGCTTATGAGGCGATGCTGGAGCGCGGCATCCACTATGATGATGTCAGCGATGTGCTGATCATCGGCGGGGCTGGGGGCGTCGGATCGATGGCCATTCAGTTGATGAAGGCGCTCACGCCTGCGCGTGTGATTGCGACGGCCTCAAGGCCAGAAACGATCGCATGGGCTAAGGCGATGGGCGCCGATGACGTGATCGGACGCGCGCTGGTGGATGAGCTTGCGGCGTTGGGCGTGCGCGATCTGCATGCCATCTTCAGCACCACACATACGGATGCCTATCTGCCGGTCATCCCAAGCTTGCTGCGCGCTTTTGGGCATCTCATGGTGATCGACGATTCGGCGACGCTGGATATCAAGCCGTTCAAGCAGAAGGCGCTTTCGGTCCATTGGGAGTTTATGTTCGCCAAG
>CAMLFF010000317.1 GCA_946479185.1 uncultured Sphingobium sp. | reverse complement strand
CCGATCATGACGCAGCCATCCCAATCCAGCAGGATTGCCCGAGCATCGTGAAGCACCGACCGAATGGGAAGGTCTGACAACGCATGTTCGGCGGTAGGTTGAATACGCATGAGAACCTCAGTCAAACGACAGACGTCTAATTGCTCAATATAATGTAATTGTAAAGTGAGTATTATTCAAATTTGTACGACGCGTGCTGGTGAAGTTTCGCGCCCGGAACACACGCGGGCGGCTGACGAACCGAGCGCCGCTCCGACGAGAAGCAAGGTCGGGTCATCGCGCCCGATCGTTCGCGTGAGGAATGCGAGCGCATCGAGCCGACCACGCAGCAGCCGCTCATCGGGGCGCGACACGTTGACCGCAACGACCACGGGTGTTGCCGGATCGCGACCGGCGGCGATGAGCTGGCGCATGATTGCGGGTGCGGCTGCGCGGCCCATATAGATGGCGAGTGTGGCGTCGTCTGTCGCGAGCTTAGCCCAGTCCATGTCGAGCGGTTCGTCGCCCCGTGCATGGGCGGTCAGGAAGGTGAGCTGTCGTGCTTCCCCGCGCAGGGTGAGTGAGGCGAGGCCGCTCGCTGCCGCCGCGCTGGCCGCCGTGATGCCGGGGCAGATCTGCACGGGCACGCCATGCGCGGCGCAGGCGCTCAGCTCCTCGGCAGATCGCCCGAAAATGGAGGGGTCGCCGCCTTTGAGACGGAGCACGCGCTTACCCGCCAGCGCAGCTGCGACGATGAGCGTGTCGATGGACGCCTGATCCTTGCTGTGGCGGCCCGAGCGCTTGCCGACGCTGACTTGTTCGGCCTGCGGGGCCAGCGCGAGAACCCCTGCGCCGACCAGCGCATCACAGAAGATGATATCCGCCGCCCGCAGCAGCCGCTCGGCCTTGCGGGTGAGCAGATCGGGATCGCCCGGACCTGCGCCGACGAGCCAGACTGTGCCGGGCAGAAAATCATCAGCCATGAACAACCTCCTTCACTTGCGCTGCGATGAGCTGGGCGAGTGCGGGGCGGCAGGAGCCGCAATTTGTGCCTGCGCCAAGCGCCGCACCGATGGCGGCGACATTGGCGAGCTGCTGGTCGCGGATCGCCGCTACGACGCTGTGCAGGCCGACGCCAAAGCAGGCGCAGACGATCGGCCCGATATCGACCTGCGCGCCGGGTGGACGACCGGCGAGGATCTGCGGTGCAGCGGGCCGGGCGAGCTGATCGATCAGCCATTCGCGCGAGGGCAATTCGCCGGTGCGCGTGATGAAGGCGACCGCTTCCACACGCCCTTCGCGCAGGATCGCAACGCGCCACGTGCCGCGCGCTGGGTCGCTCGCTTCGATGCGTTCGCCGCGCGGCAAGGCATTCTCGATTGCGCGCATATCGCCCACGCCAGCGATCTCGAACAGCGCGCCGCCGGGAATGGCGATGCGCGTTGCCCATAAGCACTCCGGCGCGGTGGCGGCGCCCCGCGCGATCAGGAAGCCGCGCCATTCAACCGCAACCACTTCCAGCTTCGCCGGTGCGATCTTGAAGCCGGGCTGGCCGCTATGAGGATCGACCAGCGCGCGCGCCAACAGGCCCGTTCTGCCGCCGGTCGATTGCTGGTCCGTCCAGTGGATCGGCGTGAAAATCTCGCCCTTGCGCTGCCCCGCCTCCAGCTTGACGCGGAAGATGGACGCGCCTTGCGGCGTGGAAACCCGCGCCAATGTGCGATCCTCAAGGCCCAGCAGCGCCGCATCATCAGGATGCACCTCGACCAGCGGCTCCTCGCGATGGCGGGCCAACTTGGAGCTGAGGCCAGTGCGCGTCATGCTATGCCATTGATCGCGATAGCGGCCCGTATTGAGCAGCAGCGGCCAGTCCGGGAGGACGGCTTCGGCCTCGCGCTGCGCCACGGCAATCAGCCGCGCCTTGCCATCCGGCGTTGAGAAGCGCCCGTCTGCAAAAGGCTGCCCGCCCCATTGGAACGGCACCATTGCTTCATAATCGGCATTGCCGATGCTGGCCTTGTCGCGCAGGTTGAGCAGCCGCTCGCCCTCATTGCGATAGGCGGTCAGCCGCGCATGTTCGCGCCAGATGTCTGCGGGATGCTCATAGCCAAAGGCGGTGCGCCAACCCATGCGACGGCCGACTTCCTTGACGATCCACCAGTCCGGCCTTGCCTCGCCCGGCAGCGGCAGCACCGCGCGTTGGCGCGAGACGCGCCGCTCGCTGTTGGTGACGGTGCCATCCTTCTCGCCCCATGCCGCAGCGGGCAGGCGCACATGGGCATATTGGCTCGTATCGGTCTGGGCCATCACCTCCGACACGACCACGAAGGGGCAACCCGTCAGCGCCTCACGCACGCGGCTGGCGTCCGGCAGCGAGACGGCGGGATTGGTCGCCATCACCCAGAGCGCCTTGATGCGCCCTTCCCCAATCTCGCGGAACATATCGACGGCTTTGAGGCCGGGCTTGGTCGCCATGCGCTCGGCGGCCCAGAAGCGCCCGACGTCCGCCACGTCCTCCGCCGCGAAGCCGCGATGGGCCGCGAGCGTGGAGGCAAGCCCGCCAACCTCGCGTCCGCCCATCGCATTGGGCTGGCCGGTGATCGAGAAAGGCGCCGCGCCCGGCTTGCCGATGCACCCGGTGGCGAGGTGGACATTGATGATCGCGTTGACCTGATCGGTGCCGCGGATCGACTGGTTGATGCCCTGACTGAACATCGTGACCGTGCGCGGGGTGGCGGCGAACAGATCGAAAAAGCGCTGGAGATCGGCGGCGGGCACATCGCAGGTCTTGGCGATGGTCCACAGATCATGATCCTGATCGAGCGCGTCCCAGAAGCCCTGCGGCACATCGGCATTATCAGCGAGCCATGCTTCATCGACGATGGCTGCGCGACGGCAATGGGCGAGTAGGCCATTCATCAGCGCCACGTCGGTTCCGGGACGGAGCGCCAGGTGGAGATCGGCATCCTCGCATGTCTCGGTGCGGCGTGGATCAATGATGACCAGCTTTGTACCGCGCATAGCGCGCGCTGCCATGATGCGCTGATAGAGGATCGGGTGGCACCATGCGGTATTCGATCCGACCAGCACGATCAGATCGGCGGCGTCGAGATCATCATAGCTGGCGGGCACGATATCCTCACCAAATGCGCGCTGATGACCGGCGACGGCACTGGACATGCACAGGCGCGAATTGGTGTCGATATTGGCCGAGCCGATGAAGCCTTTCATCAGCTTGTTGGCGACGTAATAATCCTCGGTGAGCAATTGGCCGGAGACGTAGAAGGCCACGCTATCCGGGCCATGTTTGGCGATTGTATCGCGGAAGCGCTTGGCGACGAGATCGAGGGCTTTGTCCCAGCTTGCGCGTTTTTCGCCGATCATGGGGTGAAGCAGGCGGCCATCCAGGCCCACTGTCTCGCCCAGATGGGTGCCTTTGGAGCAGAGCTTGCCGCGGTTCGCGGGGTGATCGGGATCGCCTGCGATGCGCAACGCCCGCTCGCCCAGCGGGGTCGCGATGATGCCGCAGCCAACGCCGCAATAAGCGCAAGTCGTGCG
>CAMLFF010000316.1 GCA_946479185.1 uncultured Sphingobium sp. | reverse complement strand
CGGATAGCGTGAGAGGCTCGCAAAAAGCCGCTGTTGTAGCATGACAGTCAAATCCGCTCCGACGCGGCAGGATCGGCCTTTGTTCGCCGTCACGCTCCGCCTGCTCGCCATGATGATGCTGGCCACCACTTACCCGATCGGCAAGCTGTTGCTGGAGCGCAATGCCAATCTGATCGAGGTGATCTTCTACCGCCAGCTCTTCGCCCTGCCCGTCGCCACCGTCTGGGCGCTGGCCACACTTGGCCCCGCGCTCAGGCCCCGTGCGCCACTGCGCACCCACGCGACGCGCACTGGGCTCGGCCTGCTTGGCATGTTGCTGAATTTCGGCGCGGTCGCCCTGCTGCCTCTGGCCGAGGCGACCTCGATCGGCTTCACCATGCCCATCTTCGCCACGATCCTCTCGGCGCTCATCCTCAAGGAGCAAACCGGCATCCACCGCTGGACCGCCGTGCTGATCGGCTTTGGCGGCGTCGTCATCATGACGCACCCCGAATCCGGAAACTTCGCCTCCATCGGCGTTCTGGTGGCACTCGCCGGCGCCTTCGTCACGGCCACCGTCTCCATCGTGCTGCGTGATCTCGCTCGCACGGAATCATCGCCCATCATCGTTTTCTGGTTCACATTTCTCTCGTTGCCACCCATCGGCCTGTTGATGCTCTGGTTTGGCCAGTCGCATGATCTGATAAGCTGGCTGCTGTTCATTGGCCTCGGCCTCAGCGGTGGGCTGGCGCAAATGCTCATGACCTCCGCCCTGCGCTGGGGGCCGGTTTCGCTCGTCATCCCAATGGATTATAGCCAGATCATCTGGGCCACAGGCGCGGGCTGGCTGCTCTGGTCAACATGGCCGCTCCCTTCCACATGGGCGGGCGCGGCGCTGATTGCGGCAAGCGGACTCTACATCGCCTGGCGCGAGCATGTCCGCCGCCAGACGTCCATCATCAGCCCGACCGAGGACCGCGGCGGAAGATCAGGCTGAGATTATTGGCGGGCACGTCGATGACCCGCTCCAGCACGAAGCCCTCGCGCGTTGCAGCATCTTCGACATCATGCAGCCAGCGCAGGCCCCATGCCGGATCCCGCGAACGCAGCGACACATCGAACGCCACATTGCTCGGCGCCGTCTCTACGCCACGCCGGAAATATGGGCCATAAAGATAGAGCGGCGCACCCTCATCAAGCAACCGCGCGGCGCCCTCCAATAAGCCCAGCGTCGCCGACCAATGGCTGATGTGGATCATGTTGATGCACAGCACCGCATCTGCCTCGCCCACCGGCCAGGCCAGTGGTGTCGCGGCGTCGATCTGCATCGGCGGGGAAAGGTTGCTCAGCCCTGCCTCATCCACCCAGCCCGCAATCGAGCTGATCGCAGCCGGGTCCGGATCGCTTGGCAGCCAGCGCAAATTCGGGAATGTCGCGGCGAAGTGGCAGATATGCTCGCCCGATCCGCTCGCAATCTCCAGCACCAGCCCAGTCGAGGGCAGTAGCTCCGCCAGCACCTGCGCGATGGCATCACGATTGCGCAGCGTCGCTGGTGCATGGCGCTTGCTCTCATTGTTTGCTGCTTCACCCGCTATCCAGGGCTTGGGCTCATCGGTCATCGCTCGCTCCTCTTCGCAACAGCGCGTCAGGTCAGCCGCTGCTCCAGCTTGGTGCCGTAAATTTCCTGATGCGCCCGCTCGGCGAACCGATCCGTCATTCCGGCAATATAGTCCGCGATGTGGCGGCTACGGTCCGGTTCGGCGGCAACGCAGCTTGCGTCCCATGCCTTGCCCATCAATGCGGGATCGGCCTGATAGGCGCTGAACAGCTCGGAGACGATCACACGCGCATGGGCAGCAGCAGCCAGCTGTTGGGGGTGATGATAGAGATTGGCATACATGAAGCGCTTAAGCGCCCGCTCTTCCTCGCGCATCTCATCGGAAAAGGCCGCGACGACGCGCCCGGCTGCGCGCACATCGCTCACATCCGCCTGAGCCAGCCCCAGTGCATCGATGTTCGCCTGCGTGGATGCGAGCAAATCGTTCACCATGATGCCGATCTGATCACGCACCAGCTCGCGCAGCAGTCGCTCGGTCGGCAGGTCAGGATGGCGGGCGATCACGCGCTCCCAGCAGCGGCGGACCAGCGGAACCTCCAGCAACTGCTCGATGGTCAAAATGCCCGCCCGCAGGCCATCATCAATGTCGTGATTGTCATAGGCAATGTCATCGGCCAGCGCCGCCACCTGCGCCTCCAGCGAGGGCCAGCTTTGCAGCTCCAGCGGAAAGGCCGCATCAATCTCCCGCATTGCCCAGTTCGGCGCGGTGATCGGGCCATTATGCTTGGCCAGCCCCTCCAGCATCTCCCAGCTGAGGTTGAGCCCCGGAAAGCGCGGATAGGCATCCTCCAGCAGCATCAATGTGCGCAGGCAATGGGCGTTGTGATCGAACCCGCCATGCGCCGCCAGCGCTTCCTCCAGCGCATCCTCGCCGGAATGGCCGAATGGTGGATGGCCGATGTCATGGGCGAGGCAGAGCGCCTCGGTCAGATCCTCGTTCAGGCCCAGCACGCGAGCAATCGTGCGCCCGATTTGCGCAACTTCAAGGCTGTGCGTCAGCCGCACCCGGTAATGGTCACCCTCCGGCGCGACGAAAACCTGCGTTTTGTGGCGCAAGCGGCGGAAGCTGATCGAGTGGATGATCCGATCGCGATCCCGCTGAAAGATATCGCGCGGCCCGCGTGCCTCGCCGCCCGCTTCCTCATATTGCCGCCCCCGGCTCCGCGCCGGATCGCAGGCATAGGGGGCGAGCGCCATCACTTGCCGCCGATCTGCGTGACTTCCTCGCCTGCTGCACTTTGCCACATGAATGCATCGCCGCCTGCCTTCACGATCTGCGCAACGGCGGCCTTGGCGTCTTCAGTCTTGCGGAACGGGCCGATCAGCAAGCGTCGCGTCTGGCCCCATTCCGCCGTATAGCCATCGCGCTCACCCAGCGCATCGGCATAGGTGCGGCGCATACGGCGCAGATCGAAGGCGAGCGCATCAACATCCCGGCCCGTCGCAATCTGCACCCAGTTGCGTGATGGGCTGGCGGCAAGCTTCGCCTTGCGCTCGGCCTCGGCCTTCTTCGCTGCGTCCGCCTTGGCCTTGGCTTCCGCTTCAGCCTTTGCCTTGGCCTGCGCTGCCTCCGCCACCTTGCGACGCTGATCGCGAATGCGCGCCACGGCCTGCAGATCGGCCATCACCGCAGCTTTCTGACGCTCCTGCTCCGGCACTTCCAATGACTGCAACGTGTCGGCCAGCGAGCGGACGGGCTGCACGATTTGTGGCTGAGCGGGCTGCGGTTGCGGCACGATTGTCTGCGTTGGCGCAGCCGTTGCAAAGCTCGACTGTGCAGGCGTTATCGCACGAGGCGGGGCGGATGTGATCGGGTCGCTCGGCCCCTGCGCCATTGATGCAGCCGGAGTCACCGCACTGCTCGGCGTTGGCGCCGGTGATGGGGTGGGCGTTGGCGTCGCAGCGACGCTTTGTGCTGGCTGCGCTGTGTCCTGCGGCCTCGCCCATGC
>CAMLFF010000315.1 GCA_946479185.1 uncultured Sphingobium sp. | reverse complement strand
ACCACCGAGATCTACACTCTTTCCCTACACGACGCTCTTCCGATCTGGCATGATTGGATCGGCGCAGACGGCGCTTGCGGTGGCGCAGCGCCTTGAGAGCATCAACGCGCCCATCGTGCTCGATCCTGTGATGGTGGCAAGCAGCGGCGGCGTGCTGGCGGATGCCGAGACGATCGAGGCCATGCACGAGCTGATGGGCTGGGCCTTCCTCACCACGCCCAACCTGCCCGAGCTGGAAGCGCTAGGCGGCGAGCAGGCGTTGGCCGAACGCGGCGAAATGCTGCTCATCAAGGGCGGCCACGCCCCGGGCGATACGATCATTGACCGGCTCGTCAGCTTTGAGGGCGAGGTCGCACGCTGGGAAGGGTCGCGCATCGACACGCAGGATACGCACGGCACCGGCTGCACGCTCGCCAGCGCCATTGCGATGGGGTTGGGGCAGGGGCTCGATCTGCCCGATGCGATCACGCAGGCGCGGCAATTCGTTCGCTTAGCTCTGCATGATGCGCCGCAGTTGGGTGGCGGCCACGGCCCGATGGGTCATCCGTCCGTGCGCCTCGATATCGGTGCAAGCCCGCGCCTCAACCAGCTGAGCGTGCCGGTTGCGGACTATGCCGCCTCGCGCAATTTCTACGAGGAGCTTGGCCTCAAGCTGATCGTGGACAGCCCGGAGAAGCCTTATGCCCGCTTCGAGGCAGCAGGCGGCGCAACGCTCTCGCTGCATGGCGAGAGCCACGCCGTCTATTTCGAATGCCATGATCTCGACGCGCGCGTGGCAGCGCTTCAATCGGTTGGGCTGGTGTTCGATTATGAGCCGGTCGATCAGGATTGGGGCTGGCGCGAGGCCTGGCTGGTCGATCCCGCCGGAAACCGCGTCTGCCTGTTCAGCGCGGGCGAAAACCGGCGCTATCCGCCCTGGCGTATCGCGCGATGATTGCAGGGGTCGATGAGGCCGGACGAGGGCCGCTAGCTGGGCCGGTGGTGGCTGCGGCGGTTATCCTATGCAAGCCGCGCCCCTCGGGTCTTGATGACAGCAAGAAGCTCACATCAACCCGCCGCGCCGAGCTGGAAGCCACCATCAAGCGCCGCTGCCAATGGGGCGTCGGCATCGTCGATGTCGAGCAGATCGACCAGCTCAACATCTTTGGCGCGACGATGCTGGCCATGACGCTCGCCGTCGAAGCCCTGTGCGCCAAGATTGGCTGCGATCCGCTTGAGGTGCTGATCGATGGCAATCTTACCCCGCATGGTCGCCGCCCGGAATGGCGCTGGCAGGCCCGCGCCATCGTCGGCGGTGATGCGCTGGAGCCCTGCATTTCTGCCGCCTCCATCATCGCCAAGGAACATCGGGACGCGATGATGCGCGAGGCGGCGCTGGCGCATCCCCATTATGGATGGGAGCGCAACAAGGGTTATGGCACGCGTGATCACCTCGCAGCCTTGCGCGAACATGGGCCAACGCCCCTGCACCGGCGCAGCTTCGCGCCGGTCGCGCAACTTGACCTGCAACGTCCTTCCGCCTAACAGGCCCAGGTCATCTGGGGAGTAGCCAGCAGCCCATACAGGCTGGCCCGTGCATCAACATACTCGGTCGAGAGGCCGTGGTGCCGGGAGGATGGGAAACCATTCAGGCGAGACCAATGGCATCGCACTTCCGTCCGGCCGGGCGGGAGGTGGGATGTCATCGGTTCATCGTCTCGCTCGGCCCCGGAACAGTTTATGGACGCTCTCCTCACCTCCACCGCCGTGGTCGCTCTCGCTGAGATTGGCGACAAGACGCAATTGCTGGCGATCCTGCTCGCCACCCGCTTTCGCAAGCCGCTGCCGATCATCTTCGGCATTTTGGCTGCGACGCTCGCCAATCATTTCCTTGCCGCCCTGCTCGGCGCCAGCGTAGCATCCATCTTTGAGGCGGCATGGTTCCATTATCTGGTGGCTGCGGGATTCCTTGCGATGGCGATCTGGACGCTGATCCCCGACAAGATTGACGATCTGGAGGATAAGCCCGCCCGCTTCGGCCCGTTTCTCACCACCACCATCGCCTTCTTCCTCGTCGAAATGGGTGACAAGACCCAGATTGCGACCATCGCGCTTGGCGCCCAGTTCCAGCAGGTCGTCTACGTCACGATGGGAACCACGCTCGGCATGTTGCTCGCCAATGTGCCGGCGGTGTTCCTGGGGCATGAATTGCTCAAGCGCGTCCCACTCAAAACCGTGCGGATCGTTGCGGCCAGCCTGTTCGCTGTGATCGGCATTTGGTTGCTCATTCAGGGGCCTGGAGGCTTCTGAGCGACTCGAGCTGGGCCGTCAGAAAATAAATCTGACGGCCCGCGCGCACTGAGTCTTCAGTGCAACACCACTAGATGTTGAGTCTGCCGTGAATCGCCAGACTCCACCCCTCGTGTGGGACTCGTTTCGTTCTCCTTTTCGGGGCCCGCTCCCGGCACGCTTTGAGAAAATTACCAAGCTTGACGGGCGAGTCGCGGGGACTCATCACTGGCTCCAACGAATGGGGGCTATCTAAATGGGCGTTATGGAAAAGGTTATCACGCGGGCGCCGCGGACGCGCGCAGCACCGGCAAATATGCCTGCAGTGCTTCCGCTCGACACATTGCTGCAGGGTGATTGCATTGCGATCATGCGCACATTGCCCTCCGCCAGCGTGGACGTGATCTTCGCCGATCCGCCATATAATCTCCAACTGGGCGGTGATCTCTTCCGCCCTGAGGGTGGACGCGTCGATGCCGTGGACGACGCGTGGGATCATTTCGACAGCTATGGCGCCTATGATGCCTTCTGCCGCGAGTGGCTCTCCGAGGCGCGGCGCATCCTCAAGCCCGATGGCACCATCTGGGTGATCGGCAGCTATCATAATATCTTCCGCGTCGGATCGATGATGCAGGATCAGGGCTTCTGGATCCTCAACGATATTGTGTGGCGCAAGGCCAACCCGATGCCCAATTTCAAGGGCACGCGCTTCACCAATGCGCATGAAACGCTCATCTGGGCGAGCCAGGGCGAGAAGGCGAAATATACCTTCAATTATCGCGCAATGAAGACGCTCAATGACGAGTTGCAGATGCGCTCGGACTGGGTTCTCCCCATCTGCGCCGGGCAAGAGCGCTTGAAGCGCAACGGCACCAAGGCGCACCCGACGCAGAAGCCGGAAGCCCTGCTTTATCGCATCCTGCTCTCCTGCACGCAAAAGGGCGATGTCGTCCTCGATCCCTTCTTCGGCACGGGTACGACTGGCGCGGTTGCGCGGCGGCTTGGTCGCCACTGGATCGGCATCGAGCGTGAAGACAGTTATTGTGAGGTCGCGCGCGAGCGCATCGCTGCAGCGCTCCCGCTCGATGAGAGCGCGATCACCATCATGCAATCGCCCAAGAGCCAGCCGCGCGTCGCCTTTGGCACGCTGGTCGAGACGCGGATGATTGAGCCGGGTGCAATGCTCACGGACAGCAAGGGCCGCTGGAAAGCCCATGTGCGCGCCGATGGATCCTTGCTATGCGGTGAAGAGATTGGCTCCATCCACAAGATGGGCGCAACGCTGCA
>CAMLFF010000314.1 GCA_946479185.1 uncultured Sphingobium sp. | reverse complement strand
GCCAATTACCTCAAAAACTCAGGCTATGGTGCAGGCTAATGTCATCAAACTCTAAATGATTGTAAACTCACCGCGAGGCGTATCAATCCGGCACAATTCACCTGGCCGAGGCAGTCCAGCAGACAATGCCCGGATCCACCTGAAGTCCATCATGTATCGCGATGGGACGGGTGACACACAAATGCGTTCACTCAGCCCATCACTGTGCTAGGCGGGATGGCTATGGAAACTGCGCGAGACGCCATTTATTATCAGCAACTCGCACGCGTCGCACGAATGAAGGCCGACCGGAGCGACGATCCTGACGTTGCGCGTCGGCTGCGTGAGGCCGCTATTGTGCATGAGAGAACGGCGCGCAAGCTCATGCGCGATGAACGCGAGAGCGGTAAGGGCTGATCGGCTGGACGTGCGGTACCGGGCTTCAATTCGCGCTTAGGCGCGCGCCATCATGCCTTCGACCAGACCCTCGAACAAGCGCCGCCCATCCGTGCTGCCATGCGCCTTCTCGATCACGCGCTCTGGATGCGGCATCAGGCCCAGCACATTGCCGCGCTCGTTGAGGATACCGGCAATGTTGCGCGCCGACCCATTGACGCTTTCGCCATAACGGAAAGCCACACGGCCCTCCCCTTCCAGCTTATCAAGCGTTGCCGCATCGGCGAAATAATTGCCGTCATGATGCGCTACCGGAACAGTGATCCGCTCGCCAGCCGAATATTTGCTGGTGAAAGCGCTCTGGCTATTCTCCACCGTCAGCGCGACATCGCGGCAGACGAAATGGATGCCCGCATTGCGCATCAAAGCGCCCGGCAGAAGCCCCGTCTCCGTAAGCACCTGAAAGCCATTGCAGACCCCGAGCACAAAAGTGCCCTTCTCCGCCGCCTGCGCCACGGCCTGCATCACGGGCGATCGGGCTGCCATCGCGCCGGAGCGCAGATAATCGCCATAGGAAAAGCCGCCGGGCACGCCGATCAGGTCGAGCCCTTCTGGCAATTCGGTCTCCCGGTGCCAGATCATTTGCGGTTTCGATCCACTCACGGCCTCGAAGGCAACGGCGAGATCGCGGTCGCAATTCGATCCGGGGAAAACGATGACGGCGCTTTTCATCGCGATGCTTCCTTGTTCAGCCGGCTCAGCCGACTGTCTCGATCTTGTAATTTTCGATCACGGTATTGGCGAGCAGCTTGCGGCACATGCCGTCAATATCCGCTTCGCTCGTGCCATCGGCCAGGTCGAGCTCGATGAGCTTGCCAGCGCGCACATCATTGACGCCGCCAAAGCCGAGGCCTTCGAGCGCATGCTGGATCGCCTTTCCTTGCGGATCGAGCACGCCGGACTTCAAGGTGACGAACACACGGGCTTTCATCGGGGCGCAGTCCTGTATGGTGATTGGATTGACGCGGCCCTAGCCCCCGTCGCCCTCGCCTGCAAGGGGTGAGCGCGCACTGGAGCGGGCGGATGGCAACGCATCGCGGCGAAAGCCCTTGAACACCGGCCCGCCCTGCCGGGCGATTTCCTCTTCAGCCAGCGCCAATATGACTTTGGTTTCTCCGCGCGTGAACAAGGCGGTAAAGGCCTGCTCGAAGCGCGCAGCAAGCGCCGGGTCTGACCGTTGCAGCAGACGCGGGATCCATTTGCCAGCGCCGTTCCAGCAGCCGCGCCCCCGCAGGCTGAGCTCGGCAAGCGGCGCATAAAGCGCAGCGCCGATGGCGGTCTGCTCGGCAGGCGTACGCTCAGCGCGCAGATCGTCGACCAGATCGCCTACCTTATAGAGCAGCGATTCGCGTTGCTCCGCGGACAAGGGTGGAGGCCCTGCCGCCAGCCGCGCCTTAATGCGCGACTGCATGGCGCGCGCCATCGGGGCGCGTTTGCCGATGACGACGCCCTCGGCAACCATTGCGAACAGGCCGGGGCGCCCTCGGGCTGCATCCTCGTCGATGAACCATTCGAGCGTACCGGGATCATGCACGAATGCCTCGATCGGAACGCCTGCAAACTGGAAGGATTCGCGATAGGCCGCTGGCAGTGCGCGATAGATCACGACCAGATCGATATCGGAGAATTGCGTCCCCTCGCCGCGCATGATGGAGCCTGCGACAAAGGCGAAATCAGCGCCGGGGTAGCGCTCGGCAATGATGGCCTGCGCTGTAGAAAGCGCTCGGGCGGGATCGATATTCATAGGCAAGTGGCCCTATCAGGCCAATCGCACGAATGGAATGCGGTGCGATCACCCAAGCCTGTAATAATCTGCCACCCGGTCCAAAGCGAAGCCGAGCACCAGTTTTCCGGCCCTTGATGGCCATCCAAGAGACCGTTCGGCAGCGGCGAGCCCCTCGCAGGCGCAGATGACGCGCCACAATATGTCGCACAGCCCCGGCCCCGCCGCCGACAGCGCGCCGTTAAGCCGATCGCGCGCTGAAAGTTGAGAGAGCGAGGGGTCAGGCGCATGCCGCCCCCGGCTGGAGCGGGAGAGCGAAGCGGAGACATCCCAGTTCATGGTGACGCGCGCCGCCATGCCCGCGCGCTCCCAATCGGCGCGGATTTGCTCGGCGGCATCATATTGGCGGCGCGAGAGCCGCTTGCGCGCGAACAGCCAGCTTGCCGGGGATTCGCCCAGATTGATCTGCAAGCGATGCGCCCGCCCATCCGGCCCCTCGATCACCCGCTCCACAATGCTGCTCTCTGCGTTCTTCGCCATGCGGTCCCCCATTCGTCGAGTCGGCACCCCATTGCCATCAGCGCACAAATGTAGGACAGAGATAACCGATACGGTTATTCAACTTGGGTGACGCACATGATCACGCGCATTAGAGAAGTCCGCAAAGTTCGCGGGCTCACGCTTGAAGAGGTTGCCGCCCGCTGCGATCCGCCGACAACCGCGCAGACAATCGGCAGGCTGGAAACGGGCACGCGAACCGTATCGGTCAAATGGTTGAACCGGATTGCTGCCGCGCTCGGCGTTCAGGCGAGTGATCTGGTCGATCTCCCCGCGAGCGAGAAAGTGCCCGTTGCGGCGCTTGTCGGCCCGGATGGCGCTGGTGCCCCCAGCCGCCCGCTTACGCTCGTGCCGCCCACCGTCCCCAACGGCGCGCTCGGCATCCGCATGACGGCAGCGCTTGGCGATTATCGGGCAGGCGATGAATTATGGTGCGAGCCGTTGCCCCCCGAGCGCTTCACCGAGGCGCTCAATCGCGATGTATTGGTGCCCCGCCCTGCCGGGCGCTTCATCTTCGGCCGCCTGATCGGGCGCGATGGCGCGATGCTGCATATCCTGCCGCATGGCATTGGCCTGCGTCAGCAAGTGGTGAATGATCCCGCGTGGATCGGACTCCCCGCGCGGCTTATTCGGGAGTTGTGACGGCTGGCGAGGGCGCGCCCTCGATCGGGATCGTCCACACGAACACATTCATGAACATCACCATTGCGGCGATGATCATCAGCCAGCCCTGCTTATACAGGCGCTTCTTGCCGATCAGATAGATGCCGCCAATGCCCAGCGCGATACCCGCAAGCATGAGGATGGAAAGGATCGTGCCGCTCATGTCGATCCCGTTAGCCGCACCCGGCATCCGA
>CAMLFF010000313.1 GCA_946479185.1 uncultured Sphingobium sp. | reverse complement strand
GCGTAACACCCGGCGTTCTCCAGTGCGATCCTCTGCGTGGCAGCCAATATCTCTGCGACGCCATCGGCAAGCGGTCGACCTCCACGCTCGGTTTCTCGCTCATCTACGATACGCGCGATAATCGCATCCGTCCGACCCGTGGCCACAGCCTGACATACAGCCAGGATTTTGCAGGTCTGGGTGGCAGCGTTAAATATCTGCGCAGCCGGCTTTCGGCTGACAAATATTGGCCGTTGGGCGGGGGATTTATCTTCTCGGTCAAAGGTGAGGCCGGCTATATCAAGTCGCTTGAAAGCTCATCCTCCCCATCCGCCGATCCGGTGCGGCTGGTCGATCGCTTCTTCCTCGGCGAACCGCAGATGCGCGGCTTTGATATTCGCGGCGTTGGTCCCCGGATCATTCGCAAGCAATATCTGTATGATGCAGCTGGCAATGTTACCGGCCTGAACGAAGATCGTCAGACATGGTCAGACGACTCGATCGGCGGCCGCGCTTATTATCTTGCTCACTTCGAGGTCGAGATTCCACTCGGCGCGGGTGCGCGTGACATGGGCCTTCGTCCATCGGTGTTCGTGGATGTAGGCGCCGTCTTCGGCGTCAGGGCGCCTGCGCTTATCGATTTGCCCGGTTCCATCACGCTACCATTCTACAATGCGGCTGGTCTGCGTCAGTGTTTTGACGGCAAAGATTCCAGCAAGCTGACAGCGATACCCAATGACGCGAGCTGCCCCGCCGGTCAGGTCGTGTTCGGCCAGTCGGTTGGCGGGTTCAAGGAGGTCTTCCTCGGCGACACGCCGAAGCCGCGCGTATCCGTGGGCTTCGGCGTTAACTGGAATTCCCCATTCGGGCCTTTCCGCATCGATATTGCCAAGGCTCTTCTCAAGAGCCCGGGCGACGACACAAAGCTGATAACCTTCAACATAGGGACTCAATTCTGATGCGTAATTCCATCCTTTCAGCCATCGCGATGGCAACTGTTTCCGTTGCCGCGCTCGGCGTTTCCGCGCCGGTCTCTGCACAGGTTCGTCAGGCAATTGCCGTGGTGAATATCGAGCAGGCCGTTGGCCAGTCCTCTGCTGCGCAGACCGCCGGTCAGCAGATGCAGGTGACGTACAAGGCCAATATCGATCAGTTCAATGCACGCCAGACCGCGCTGAACACCGAGCTTCAACAGAAGCAGGCCGCTTTCCAGGCAGCAGCGCAGGCAGCAGGCCAGACCCCGCCTCCTGCAACGCAGACCAAGCTTCAGGCTGATTACACGGCGCTTCAGCGTCGCGCGCAGGAGGCTCAGGCTGAGCTTCAGCGCCTTGAGCAGCCATTGTCGCTTGCACGGGCCTATGTGCTTGAGCAGATCGGCGCAAAGCTGAGCGAAGCGATGCGCAACGTGATGACGAAGAACAAGATCGACATGCTTGTGAAAGCTGACGCAGCCGAAGCATTCGTGCCAACCGCAGACGTTACGCGCCTTCTGGTGACGGAGATCAACGCACTGGTTCCTTCCGTGGGCATCACGCCGCCAGCAGGCTGGCAGCCAGGTCAGGCTCAGCAGGGTACTGCACCTGCGGCAGGCGCAGCAGCGCCCGCAGCAGCAGCACGTGCTCCCAGTCCGGGCGCAGGACGCTAAGAGTCGATGAGCGGAGCGGAAGCAGAGGCAAGCGAGCAGATCGGCGGGTTGGATATCCGCCGGATCATGGCTGCGCTGCCGCATCGCTATCCATTGTTGCTGGTTGACCGCGTGGTCTCGATGGTTCCCAAAACCTCGATCCACGCGGTGAAGGCCGTCTCGATGAACGAGCAGTTCTTTCAGGGGCATTTCCCTGGACGGCCAATCATGCCGGGCGTGCTGATCGTCGAGGCGCTGGCGCAGACGGCGGGCATTCTGGCCGTGGAATCGCTCGGGCTCGCCGGTAGCGGCAAGCTCGTCTATTTCATGGGGATCGAGGGCGCGAAATTTCGGTCACCCGTCGAGCCCGGTCATCTGCTCGATCTGCATGTCGAGTTCACGCATCTGCGCGGATCGATCTGCAAATTTTCGGGCAGGGCCTCGATCAATGGCAAGCTCTGCGCAGAAACGCAGTGCACAGCGATGATTGCCGATCCGCCGAAAGACTGATCAGGGCGCATCTTGCCCAATTAATATTGCCAGCGCGGCCTTTGCACGTTAAGGGCCGCGCTTCCTATCCGCCCCTGACTGGTCGGAAACCAGTCGCTTATGGAGCAATGAGCATGAAAAAAGACGGCCATCCCGATTACCACTTCATCACTGTCCAGATGACGGACGGCAGCACGTTCCAGACGCGCTCGACCTACGGCAAGGAAGGCGACACGCTGACGCTGGATATCGATCCTTCGTCGCACCCTGCCTGGACCGGCGGCAACCAGCGTCTGCTGGATCAGGGCGGCCAGGTCGCTCGCTTCAACAAGCGCTTTGGTGGCCTTACCCTCAAAAAGGGTTGAACCACTTCCAGATACGCAAAGGGCTCCGATTTCGGAGCCCTTTTTGTTTGTCTGATTCATTGGCCCGAACTTGGTCAATCCTTCGAATAGTCGATTGGTTCGGGCGACCGGAAGTCATGCTGTGCCGGCGGATCACTCGATGGGAAGGATTCGTCCGATGACTGGTCAAGCTTGTCCCAGTCGGACCCTTGCTCGTCCCGCGCATTTTCCGGCCCGGCATCGCGCGTCTGAACGAACGCATCCTTATGTGCGCCTGAGCCCGCGAACGCCGCAGCCGGGGCATCGGACGATCTCGTCATGCTGAGCTTTTGCCATACCCAATAGGCGGCGCCCGCAGCGGCAACCGCCACGAAAGCCAGCCCAGTTTTGCTCTTAGCGGACGTGCTCATTTTTCCTCCAAAATCCTGAATGCTCTTCCAAGGGAATTGGCATTCACAGCTGTAACCTATGGATTGGCGAAATGTTCCAAGCTCAGAGGAAGGCCTCGCGGTTCATGCGACACCAAGAGCGACATGAGGGATGAAGCCCTTGCGACGGGGGTCCACCTGCAATCTGAAGCTCAGCCAGCCGACTAAAAAGGGCAATGGCGATATGCAGACAGAGGTTACCGACGAATAGGCCTGACAAGCCGCTAAACAATTTAAGAAAAGGAGAGCGGGCGCTTTTGCCGCTCAATCCAAAAGAGTGGCTCCCTGAGTAGGATTCGAACCTACGGCCGCTCGATTAACAGTCGAGAGCTCTACCGCTGAGCTATCAGGGAACAACTTCTTCGCCGATATCGTCCGGCGAGGCAGGGCCTATAGCAGCGCGTTTGAAAGGATGGCAAGAGCCGTTATGAGATAAATTGCTCTGCGGCGATCCGATCGTCGAGTGTATGCTCGGGATCGAACAGCAAGGTGAGCGGCATCGCAAAATCTACTGCGATTTCAACCTGCGCCACGTCACGCACTTCGCGCTGATCCGCCACGGCGGAGACGGGCCGCTTGACCGGATCGACCACCCGCATCTTGATGCGCGTGCGCTCCGGCAGGATGGCGCCACGCCAGCGCCGCGGCCGGAAGGGGCTTATCGGGGTGAGGGCGACCAAGGCGCTATCGAGCGGCAATATCGGCCCTTGTGC
>CAMLFF010000312.1 GCA_946479185.1 uncultured Sphingobium sp. | reverse complement strand
TTTGCCGCGCTGACCACAGCATCAAAGGCGCTGAGCCCCCCGCGCATCTGCTCTTCGGCAAATTCCACGATCAGGATCGCATTCTTGGCGGAAACACCGATTGTCGTGATGAGGCCGACCTGAAGGTAGATATCATTGTTGAGGCCGGCCAGCGTGGCGGCCAGCAAGGCGCCGACAACGCCGAGCGGAACCACCAGCAGCACCGAGATCGGCACCGACCAGCTCTCATACAGCGCAGCAAGGCACAGGAACACCATCAGCAGCGACAGGGCGTAAAGCGCAGGTGCCTGACCGCCGGACATTTTCTCTTCATAAGAAATGCCGGTCCATTCCAGACCCGTGCCGGGTGGAAGCTTCGCCTGAATTTCCTGCATGGCTTCCATGGCGGCACCCGTCGAAACGCCCGGCGCCGGAGCGCCCAGAATTTCAGACGATGGCAGGCCATTGTAACGTGTCAGCTGCACGGGCGCCTTTTCCCACGTCATCGTCGCGAAGGCTGTGAATGGCGTCATGCTGCCATTGGGCCCACGCACGAAAAGATCCGCGAGATTCTCAGGCGCCATGCGGAACTGGCTATCCGCTTGCAGATAGACGCGCTTCACACGGCCCCGATCAATAAAGTCGTTGATGTATGCGCCGCCCCACGCCGTAGCGATGGTGCTGTTGATGCTGGCGATATCCAGGCCAAGCGCACGGGCTTTCTCCTGATCCACATGGACCTGGAGCCGAGGCGCGTCATCAAGCGCGTTTGGACGCACGCCGACGAGCCTTGGATCCTGCATCGCCATGCCGAGCATCATGTTGCGCGCTTGCTGAAGGGCCTTGTAACCGATGCCAGCCTGGTCAACGAGATGAAGGTCGAAACCGGTGGCGTTACCCAGTTCCTGCACGGCAGGCGGCGTGACCGCGAAGATGAGACCATCGCGATATTGAGAGAATGCGCCCATTGCCCGGCCAGCAATAGCCTGAGCCGTATTGGCCGCGCCCTCGCGCTCCGCCCAAGGCTTGAGCGGCACGAACGCCAGGCCGCTATTCTGGCCCGCACCCGCAAAGCTGAAGCCATTGACGGTGAATACGCCGACAATATTCGCGCTTTCCTGCTTGAGATAATGATCCCGAACAAGTGCCAGACCTACATCCGTACGCGCGGAGGTTGCGCCCGGAGCACCCTGCACAATCGAGATTACCGATCCTTGATCTTCTTCCGGCAGGAAGCCGCTGGGCAAGCGCACGAACAGGATCGCCATGACCGCTATGATGAGGCCATAGACCAGCATCGACCGCTTCCAGTTGCGCGAAACCTTGCGGACGCTGTTCTCATATTTGTTCTGCCCCTGATCAAACTTGCGATTGAACCAGCCGAAGAAGCGCGCGAGCAAGCCATTGCTTTCCACACGATTGGGATCGTGCGGCTTGAGAATGGTCGCGCACAGCGCAGGCGTGAAGATGAGGGCGACGATCACTGACAGGACCATCGCGGAAACGATGGTGATGGAGAATTGGCGATAGATGACGCCGGTCGATCCACCAAAGAAGGCCATCGGCACGAACACGGCAGAGAGGACCATCGCAATGCCGATCAGGGCGCCCGATATCTCGTCCATCGATTTGCGCGCGGCATCGCGAGGACTGAGATGCTCGGTGACAATCAATCGCTCAACATTTTCGACCACAACGATGGCGTCATCGACAAGCAGGCCGATGGCGAGGACCATGCCGAACAAGGTGAGCGTGTTGATGGAGAAGCCAGCGACCGCGAGCACTGCGAAAGTGCCGAGCAGCACCACCGGAACCGCCAGAGTCGGGATGATCGTGGCCCGCCAGTTCTGCAGGAAGAGGAACATCACGAGGAAGACGAGGATGACCGCCTCGATCAGCGTATAGACGACCTGCTCGACCGAGAGGCGCACGAACGGCGTCGAATCAAAGGCGTAAACAACCTTGATATCGCTCGGCAGCTGCTTGGCGATCTCATTCACTTGCGCCTTGACGGCATCGACAGTCGAAAGCGCATTGGCTCCAGGCGCGAGCCTGATGCCGATACCGGCCGCGGGCTGCCCGTTCCACTTCACGTCGAAACCGTAATTTTCAGCGTCCTTCTCAACGCGTGCGACATCGCTAAGCCGCACCAGCGATCCATCCGCACCGCTTTTCACCATGATGGCGGCAAACTGATCGGGCGTCGTCAGCCTCGACTGGACCGATACGGTCGCATTGAGCATCTGCTCTTTCGGCGCAGGGAGCGCACCGAGCTGGCCAGCGGAAACCTGCGCATTCTGGGACCGGATGGCAGCGCTTACATCATCCACCGTGAGCGCGTATTTATTGAGCTTGAGCGGGTCGAGCCAGATACGCATCGCATATTGCGAACCGAACACTTCGCTGTCGCCCACGCCTTCAACGCGCGAGAGCGGATCCTGCAGCCTCGAAACGACATAATCGCCGATATCGGCACCATCATGCGCGCCGGTCTCCGAATAGAGGCCAAGCACGATGAGGAAGTTGGATGTCGACTTGGCGACCTGCAGTCCCTGTTGCTGGACTTCCTGTGGAAGCAGCGGTGTTGCGGCGGCCAGCTTATTCTGAACCTGCACCTGCGCGATATCAGGGTCCGTGCCCTGTTCGAACGTCAGCGTGATGGTGACGGCGCTGTTCGAAGACGATGACGAAAAATATCGAAGATTATCGAGACCCTTCATCTGCTGCTCGATGATCTGCGTCGTCGTATTTTCAAGCGTTTCCGCATCGGCCCCGGGATAGGTCGCCGTAATCGACACCGCAGGCGGTGCGATGGCAGGGAATTGCGCAATCGGGAGCGACCGAATCGCCAGCGCACCGGCCAGCATCAGAACGATCGCGATCACCCATGCAAAGATGGGGCGATCAATAAAAAAGCGGGACATGTTGGCTTACTCCGCTTTCGCGTTGTTTGAGGCGCCTGCCCCGGCTGCCTGCTGGCCAGCAGGCTGACCCTGCTGGGCACCGGCTTTGGGATTCCAAGGTTGCGGCGTGACGGGCGTGCCCGGCTGGAGCAGCATTGCGCCCTCCACGATCACCTTATCACCCGGCTTGAGGCCGCCCGTGACGATCCAGTTGTCGCCAGACGTGCGGCTGGTCTCCAGCGGACGCGGCTCGATCTTGTTGCCCGCCCCGACGACCAGCACCAGTGCCTTGCCACGCTCATCGCGGCTGACTGCGCGCTGCGGGACCAATATGGCATTCTGCCGCGTGCCCTCGATGAGCTTTGCGCGTGCATACATGCCTGGCAGCAACAGCCCTTCCGGATTGGGGAATAGCGCGCGGATGACTTGCGATCCCGTCTGGGGATCGACCGTCACATCGGCAAAGCGCAGTTCGCCTTGCGGCCCGTAAGTGCTGCCATCTTCAAGAACCAGCTGCACCTTGGCGTTGCGATCTCGCGAGATAGACCCCGCCATGATCTCCTGACGCAGCTTGAGCAGATCAGTGCTCGACTGAGTGATATCGACATAGACGGAATCAAGCCGCTGAATCGTGGTGAGCGGCTCGGTCTGCGATGCTGAGACCAGAGCACCAACGGTGGAGACCGAGCGGCCGATACGGCCCGAGATCGGCGCGCGGATGGTCGTG
>CAMLFF010000311.1 GCA_946479185.1 uncultured Sphingobium sp. | reverse complement strand
TTGGGCGGTGGCAAGAGATGATGGCGCGGCATGGCTGCGAGATGACGTGCTACGATATGTTTCTCGACACCAAGCGGCGTAGCGACCGCCTGATGACGGATGATGAACAGGTCAAATCGATCCGCCGGGATCTCATGCTGTGTAATCGGTTGGGCATTCGGAACATGCGTGTGCTGGTGTTCGTACGGCCCGATATCCTCGAACGCTGCGTGCCCTATGCCGAGCAGCTCGACGTTCACATGGGGGTTGAGGTTCACGCGCCCTGGCACATGGAACATGCCTGGATCCTGCGCACGGTCGAAGTGGCCGACCGGTTGGGGACCAAACATCTCGGCCTGTTGCCCGACATGGGCATTTTCATGAAACATTATCCGCCGGCTTGGCGCGCCCGGTTCGAGCGTGACGGTGCGCGCCCCGAGATCGCACAGTTCATCGTAGATCAGCATGAGCAGAAGATCATGGCGGAATATACGATCTATGAGGTTGCTGTGAAGATGCAGGGGACGCCGGTCGAAATCCGGATGGCGGAGACGCTGCGCCACTCGCCCTATTCCAACCCAAAGCGCATCGCGGATTACATTCCATATTTCCGCCATATCCAGGCAAAATTCTACGAGATGACACCGGATGACCAGGATCCCTCGCTTGCTTATGATGAAGTGATCACGGCGTTGGTGGCAGGCGGATGGGATGGCTATCTGTCGAGCGAATATGAAGGCAACCGCTGGGTGCAGGATTTCGAGGAAGTCGACAGCCGCGAGCAGGTAGCGCGCCAACACCGCATGTTCGAGCGACTGCTTGGCAAGGCCGGACAGGAGACGGTTTGATGTTCGACAAATATTTGATCAATGCAGACAGCCTCCACAATATCGGGCCGGCAGATGCGCCCGAAGGCTTCGCCTTCAAAGCCAAGATCGGCTATTATCGCGGGCTTGGCCTCTCGATGATTGAGGAGCTCGCAATCTCGATCGACGGTGAAGCCGTGCCACGCGATGCGGTTCGTTTCGACGAAGGACAAGGACCGATCACGCTCGACGAGATGGAAACCGCTTATGACCGGCGCTGGCCGTTCGGCGAAGAGGCCGTGATCCTGGTCCAGCATCCCGGCGGCTTTCCGGCGGGTGCGCATGAACTGGAGCTGCGGCAGAAACTGCGGGTATCCTACCTGCCTTTCCCGGCTTTCAACACCGATCGAAAGACCGTGTCTTTGTGAG
The DNA here is from genome assembly GCA_946479185.1 of uncultured Sphingobium sp. Next base: position 2,429 of record CAMLFF010000311.1, on the reverse strand, counting down.
AATAGGCCGCGTCACAGCCGTTCTCGCCTGCCTCGCCACTTTAAGCGCAGGCAAGGCATCGACCGGATTTCGCGACCTCAACCATAATGGGCGTCTCGACCCTTACGAAAATCCGCGGCTGAGTGACGCCGTGCGTGTCGATGACCTGATGGCTCGCATGACGATCGCTGAGAAGGCTGGCTCGCTGCTTCACGGCACGCTTCTGGCCGTCGACAATCCGTTCGGCGCGTCCGATAAGGGATATGACCTACCGGGGATCGAGACGTTGATCGCTAAGCGGGCGATCACCAGCATGATCAGCCGACTGGCGATGCCCCCAGCCGCCTTCGCGCGTGAGAATAACGCGGTCCAGCGCATCGCCGAACGCTCCCGACTTGGCATCCCAATCACGATTAGCACTGATCCGCGCAACCATTTTTCGGTTGTGGCTGGCGCCAGCGTCGCGGCCTCAGGCTTCACGCAATGGCCCGAGCCGCTCGGCTTGGCAGCGCTTGGCGATGCAGGACTCGTTCGTCGCTTCGGCGCGATCGCAGCGCGCGAATATCGTGCGGTCGGGTTGCACATGGCGCTGTCACCTCAGGCCGATCTCGTAACCGAGCCGCGCTGGTCGCGTGGCATCGCGACCTTCGGCGCTGACCCGGCGACGGTATCACGGCTGTCAGGCGCCTATGTCGCGGGCTTTCAGGGCAGCACGAGCGGGCTAACGCGCAACGGCGTTGCGACGGTTGTGAAGCATTTCGCAGGATATGGCGCCGAGCCCGACGGCTTCGACGCGCATAACGTATACGGCTCTCGCGTCACGCTGACCGACGACAGCTTCAAACAGCATCTGGCGGCTTTCGAGGGTGCGCTCAAGGCGGGCAGCGCTGCAATCATGCCAACCTATGCGATCATCTCCGGCGTCACACTGGATGGCACGCCGCTGGAGCCTGTCGGTGCAGGATTTAACAGTCAGATCCTGAACAATCTGCTGCGCAAGAAAATGGGATATGAGGGTCTCGTCGTGTCCGACTGGGGCATCGTCAACGATTGCCCCGCAGCCTGTGCGCGGCCAGATGCGTCCAATCCGCAAACGCCGGTGGCGATTGGCATGCCTTGGGGCGTCGAGCAATTGTCGGTCGAGGCGCGGGTCGCCCAAGGCGTGACGGCAGGCATTGATCAGTTTGGCGGGCTCGACGATACTGTCCCGGTCCTCGCGGCAATCCAATCCGGCAAGATCAGCATGGCCCGGCTTGATCAGGCCGTGCGGCGTGCGCTGCTCGTCAAGTTTCGGCTTGGCCTATTCGACAATCCTTATGTCGATGAAGCGGCGGCAGCAAAGTTGGTCGGCACCGCCGGCACTCGGGCGCAGGCGATGGCCGCGCAGACCGCTGCGCAAGTGCTTCTGGAAAACCACGAACAAACCCTGCCGCTGGCTGCGTCCCACCGCAGCATCTGGCTTTACGGCGTCGATCCTGTGGCCGCGCGTGCGGCGGGTCTTACCGTAGTTACCGATCCGGCCAAGGCCGACGTCGCTCTGGTCCGACTTGCCGCCCCTGCCGAGCCACTGCACCCGCATCATTTCTTCGGCGCGATGCAGAATGAAGGCCGCCTTGATTTCCGCGATGGCGATCCGGGCTATGATGCTTTAAAAACTGTAGCGGTGCGGCTGCCCGTGATCGTCGCAGTTGATCTCGACCGCGCCGCGATCCTGACCAACATCCGCGACAAGGCAGATGCGCTGGTCGGCCTGTTCGGCGCAAGCGACGCGGCGCTGATCGATGTCGTCCTGGGCCGCGCCGCGCCTCTTGGACATTTGCCTGTCGAACTGCCGCGCAGCATGGCGGCCGTCGCCAGCCAACGTCCCGATCTTGCCAATGACAGCCGGGACCCGCTCTATCCTGTCGGCTGGGGACTATCGCTGCCGCCGCGCCGATAAGCGCGGCGGATCATTCTGCGCTGGCCTAGCGGTCCTCGAGAATAAGCTCCGCAGCACGCCAACCGAGAACCATGGCCGGTCCATTAGTATTGGCTGACATTGCGGTCGGCATCGCCGAGCAATCTACCACCCGCAAACCGCGCACGCCATGTACGCGCAGCCGTGAATCGATGACCCCATCTTCCCGCGTACCCATGCGGCAGGTGCCAGTGCCGTGGACGCCAGGGCTCATCAGCCAGTCCAGCACCTGGCTCAATTCCTCATCGCTATCATGCGCCGGGCCGGGAATCACTTCTTCGACGAGGAAGTCGGCCAGCGCAGGCTGGGCGGCGAAGCGCCGCATGAGGCGCAAGATGCTGATCATCACGCGCCGATCCTCAGGATCCCCCCACCAGTTCGCATCCACGCCGATTGGTTGGGCGATGTCCGCCGATGTGATCGCCACGCTGCCGCGCGTGCGCGGGCGCAGATAAAAGCCATTTATCGTCAGGCCCGGCTTGTCCTCTAGGGC
>CAMLFF010000310.1 GCA_946479185.1 uncultured Sphingobium sp. | reverse complement strand
GTGAAACGACCGGCGAGACGGGCGATCAGGCCGCAACCGGTGATATGAGCGGCACATTCGCCGCCATTGCGCTTGGCGCTTTTGTGACCCCGCCCACTACGCAAACATCGACGCAGGCGGCGGCAACGGGCGAGGAGGCAGCGCCCGGTGCGTCTGCTCCGTCGATCCTCGCAATGGCCTCGGGCGTCAGCACTCAGGCAGATGACGCCAAGGCGTCGCCCAAGGTCATGCTGCGCGAGGCCGCCAAGGCTGCTGCCAAGGATATGACCAGCGACGCAATGGCCAGCACCTCCATCACCCCGGCAGCAAGCGAAGATGAGGTCAGCGCAGCGTCATTCGCCAGCGCAACCCGCGCAGCGGCGACGACAACGCCCAAGGCGATCAGCGACGCAGCGCCCGTCAGTCCGTCCATGCGCACCATCTTCGAGAGCTTGCCGCCGGTCATCCAGTCCGAGCTTGGCACGAGCAGCGTCGGTGGCGTCACTGGCCCCTCGACTGGGGAAATGCTGGGCGATCAGGTGATCGACATGGGCGTTTCCGGCCAGTGGATTGACCGCATGGCCAAGGAAATTGCAGGGCTGGCGGAGGGCAACGGCCATAGCCGCTTCACGCTCAATCCACCCCATCTTGGCAGGCTCCAGATCGACGTTTGGCACGGCGAAGGCTCGACCGACGTTCGCCTGCTCACCGAGACGGACGAAGCCACCCGCCGCCTTGCCGAAGGTCGCCCTGCCCTGCAGGCAGATGCGCGCATGGCTGCCCTCAACCTCGGCCAGATCACCGTTGAGAAATCCAGCGCCTCATCTTCCTCGTCCGACTCGGGCGCGCGCGATCAGGGACAGGCCGGGCGTGACCTCTCCGGCAACGCCCAGCAGCAAAATGATCGCGGCGCGCAGACACAAAGTGAAAAAAGTGATTGGCTCGCCAGAGCCATGCGGAACCAGACCAGCCAGCCCGGTGAAGCAGTCGCCAGCGCATCCGCGCAACGCGCTGCCGACGGGCATGTGCGATTTGCCTGAAGGATCTGAACCATGAGCGATGCAGCAGCAACTGACTCCGTCAAAAAGAAGGGCGGCAAGAAGAAATTGATCATCCTGATCGGCGCCGTGCTGGTTCTTGGCGGCGGCGGTGCGGCGGCAGGCTTCTATGCCGCCGGGTCAATGGGCGGGCATGAAGCCCCGCTTGAAGACCCATCCAAGCCGGCGCTCGTGCTGGCTGGAGAGAACCCGGAAGAGGTTGCCAACAATCTGATTGCAAAGGCAAAAGAACATCCGGCCAGCGCCCATAAGGGCAAGCCGATCGATCTGCCGCGCCCGGCAAATCCGTCCGCTTATCAGGCGACCTATTTCCAGATCCCGGCGCCGTTCACCTCCAACATGGCGGATAGCGATGCCTTCGCGCAGGTCTCCATCGCGGTGTCGACCTATTATGACAATCGGGTGATCCAGGCGATCCAGGCGCATGAGTTGGCGATCCGTTCGTCCATCCTTTTGATGCTTGCGCAGGAGCAGGAAATCGACCTCGTCTCTCCGCAGGGCAAGGAAGCTTTGCAAAAGAAACTGCTCAAGATCATTAACGATACGCTGAAGGAAAAGACGGGCTTTGGCGGCGTCGATAACGTTTATTTTACCAATTTCGTTATTCAATAGCGCTGGGTCTGGCGCCCTTTATGGGAGCCGGACGGGGACAGAAGATCAATGAGTGACGTGCAGCCATTTGCCTTCGGGCATAAATCCAGTGAGCCGGTTGCGGCGATCGGGGGACTGGAGAAGTTGGGCGACCGACTCTCCAAACGGCTGCGCGCGATCATCGAACCTTATGGGGGTGGCCGCCCCCTGGTGAGCGCTCGCCCGATCGAAGAAACGATGTTCATGATGTGGGACGCAAGCGTGCCCGCATTTGCAAGCCTCTCCCTCTACCGCCTTCATCCGATCAAAGGCCCGGTGGTGCTGCGCATCGATGCCGAACTGGTATCCCAGCTGGTCGACCGCTTCTATGGTGGCCGCAGCGCCCGCGGAGCGACGGGCCGCCGCGAATTCACGCCGACCGAGAGCCGCCTGGTGGCCCGCATGGCAGACAATATCATTGCCGCGCTCGTCGAGTGCTGGGCCGAGATCGCGCATTTGGAATCCGTGCTCATCAGCCGCGAAACCAGCACCAGCCATGCCCAAATCATGGCGGGCGAGGCCGAAGTGGTGGTGCAGAGCTTCGAGATCGACATCGGCAATAATGAGCATCGCACGATCGAATTTGTCTATCCCAAGGCTGGTTTCAGCGGGCTGGAAATCATGGGCACGGCCAAGGCGAGCGAAGATGCGCGGCCTGCCGACCCTGTGTGGCAGACGCGCCTCAACAACCGCCTCGATGATGTGCGCTTCCCCGCGCGCACCGTGCTGGCGCGGCCCAACCTTAAAATTTCCGAGCTGGTTTCGCTAAAGCCCGGCGACGTCATCCCCATCCACATCGCAAGGCATCTGCCGCTACTGATCGGCGACCGTGTGTTCGCGCATGGCTCGGTGGGTGAGCAGGATGGCTGCGCTGCCTTCATGATCGAGAAGCTGGCGTGACGGCAATATTTGACCTGAGGACAAGATAGTGAGTGATTTGAGCGAGACACCCAAGGTTGAAGCCGGTTTGGCGACCGATGCAGGCTTTGGCCGCAACATGAGCCTGCTGGCGGACATCCCTGTACGCATGTCCGTCGAGGTTGGCGCGACGCAGTTGCGGCTGGCTGAAATCATGAGCCTGAGCGAAGGCAGCGTCGTGCAACTTGACCGGCAAGCTGACGACCTGTTGGATATCATGGTTAATGGCACTCTGGTTGCGCGCGGCGAAGTCGTCACCGTAAATGGCCGCTATGGCGTGCGCGTGGTCGAAATCGCTTCTGCCGAGGCGCGCCTTGCCGGACTTGAGCGCCGCTCATGAGCGCGCTGGCCTGGTATTTCCTCAAGCTGCTCATCCTGCTGCCGCTGGTGGCGGGCATGGCCTATGGTGCGCTGTGGCTCTGGCGCAAATATCAGCCCGGCATGATCGGCGCTGGCCAGCGTGATCGGCTGGTGAAGATCGTCGAGGTGTTGCCGATGGGCACGCTCGGCAAGCTGGCCGTGGTGGAGTTTGAAGGCAAGCGCCTGCTGCTCGCCGTCTCGCGCGGCAAGATCGAGAAGATCGCAGAAGGTGAGCCACGCAATGGCTAAGATGTTCCGCGCGCTGCTGGTGCTGGCAGCGCTGCTGCTGACGCCTGCGCTCAGCGCACCCGTGTTCGCACAAGCGGCGCCTGCTGCTGCGCCAGCGACCGGCGCTGTTGCGCCAGCCGCGCCTCCTGCTGCGGCTGCGGCGGCAGCCTCCGGTGGCATAGGTCGCGCGCTCGACGATGTTTCGGGCGATGGCCGTCCGCTCTCCATCTCGCTGCAAATCCTCATCCTGATGAGCCTGCTGACGGTGCTGCCGTCGCTGGTGCTGATGATGACGAGCTTCACCCGCATCATCATCGTGCTCTCGCTGCTGCGGCAAGCATTGGGTCTTTCGCAAACGCCGCCCAACCAGGTGCTTGTCGGCCTTGCGCTCTTCCTCTCGCTGTTCGTGATGCGCCCGGCGATCGACCAAATTACCGCCACCGCCTACACGCCTTATGGCGAGGGCCAGATTAGCATCGAAGAAGCGATCAGCCGCTCGGGCAC
>CAMLFF010000309.1 GCA_946479185.1 uncultured Sphingobium sp. | reverse complement strand
GGTGCTATATCGATGATATGGAGGTCGACCTGCCCGATCAGACGCCCCAGGAAGGGCCAATCCCGCGTTTCTTCTAACGACGTGAAAGGAAGGCGAACATGATCAGCCTTCCTTCGTTTTATCGTAGCTTATCTGGATCAGTCGCCGAACGCTCGGCTAACGATGAATATTGTTTCAAGTCGGCCAATCGCACGCGGAACGCCTGAACGCCTCTCGTACCGGCTTCGTTTCGGTCGTTTTGAATTCGGGCGGACAGTCCGGTGCCCTGCAACTGTTGCTTCGTGACATGCATCATTTATACCCTTCTCGATAAGGGAAACATGAAACCTGGCACCGTAGCTCGCCTATCATATGTCGGCTCGATCAGGCTGGCCACAGGCGATCCTCTTGCCGCTGCCGGGAAAATCGCTCAATGTCTCCGCGCAGCTGCGATCATGGATCGCTTTGGGGGCTTTTGTGCAGGGCGATCGGGACGCGAGACGACTGGCAGCCAGAGTGCAGGCTGTTGCCGCAATCCTCGTCGCGATGGGCATATTCGCGCTTGATGTCCTCAGCCCACTCCAAGGCGCCGTCGCTGTCCTTTACACGACGGTGGTACTGATCGCAGCGCGCGGTCATGTCCGCAAACTTGTCTATCTGGCGGCTGTCATTTGCACCGTGCTCGCCGTCAGTGGCTATGCGATTTCCCATGCGGGGGAGCCGGTGGCGTCGCCCGCCATGCGCCTTGCCGTCAGCCTCATCGCCATCGGTATCACAACGGCCTTGACCATTCGCCAGATCAGCACGGCGCAATCGCATAACCGGGCGACCGAGCGCTATCGCACCATCTTCAATGCGGCGGGCTTTCCGATCTGGGAATCGGACTGGTCCCCGGCCTACCAGATGTTCCAGCAAGGCGCGCAATTGACACCGCAACTCGTGCAGGAGGCGGCGCAAGCGGCCTATATCCGCAATGCCAATCAGGCGGCGGCACAGCTCTTCGGCATGCCCGATAAAGCCGATCTGGTCGGCAGCAATATCATCGGGCATTTCACGGCTGAAGCGCAGGGCGCGCTGTCACGCATTTTCGCGGGCCTTTTGCGCGGAGAGACAGCCATCGAGACCGAGGCGCAGTTTTTGACGCTGGCTGGCGAGCCTGTCGATGTCGTCCTGCGCGTCACCTTGCCGCCCGATCATCAGGGCTGGAGCCATGTGCTCGTGATGGCGCTCGATGTGACCGAGCGAAACCGCGCGCAGACGAGGCTCGCGCAATCGCAGGCGGAACTGACCCACATGGCGCGGGTGACGACCCTGGGACAACTGGCCGCCTCGATTGCCCATGAGGTCAATCAGCCGCTCTCGGCGATCATCACTTATGCCAAATCCGGACGGCGATGGCTGGCGCGCGAGGCGCCCGATGCCGCCGAGGTTGGCGACTGCCTCGACCATATCGCGTCCAACGGCACGCGTGCGGCGGATGTCATCGCGCGCGTCCGGGATCTCGCCCGCAAAGTCGATACGCGCGAAGGCCAGATCGCGCTTGGTCCGCTGGTGGATGAGACCGTAGCGCTGCTCCAGCGCGAGTTGAGCGCAAGCGCGATCGACGCGCATGTCACACTTCCGCCAGATCTGCCGGCCATCATCGGCGACCGGGTACAGATCCAGCAAGTGTTGATGAACCTTGTGCTGAACGCGGCGCAGGCAATGGCTGGCATGCAGGAGAGCGAAGCGCAGATGTGCATCGACGGCAAGCGCGAGGGCAATCTCGTGCGCATCGATGTGCGTGATTGTGGCGTCGGGCTGGATGGGATTGATCCTGAGAGCCTGTTCCGCCCATTTTACACCACCAAGGCTGAAGGAATGGGAATGGGGCTATCAATCTGTCGCTCGATCATCGAGCAGCATGGTGGGAAATTGACGGCGGCGAGCAATCCGGGCGGCGGGGCGACGTTCAGCTTCTGGCTGCCAGTCGATCATGCCGATGATGCGATGGCCGCGGCATGAGCGAGCGGCAAGCGATGGGATGCGCATGCGTCATCGATGACGACGCTGAGGTGCGCGGCGCGATTGGCAGCCTGCTGCGGTCTAGCGGCTACGAGGTGCGGCTCTATGATGGACCAGCCGCTTTTCTCTCCGCCGGATTGCCGGATGTCGCCGCCTGCCTCATTCTCGACATTCGCTTGTCGGGCGAAAACGGGCTGGAGTTTCAGGAGCGGTTGATTGCCGAGGGCATCATGCTTCCTGTCATCCTCATCACCGGTCATGGCGATATCCCCATGACGGTGCGCGGCATGCGTGCTGGCGCTATCGATTTTCTGCCCAAGCCTTTTGCTGACGATCAATTGCTCGCCGCGGTCGAGACGGCCATCGCAAAAGATCGTGAAAGTCAGGCAAGCAGAGCAGAGCTGCAGGCACTGCGGGCCAATCATGCGCGCCTCACGCCACGGGAGCGGGATGTGCTGGGGCTGGTGGTGACAGGCCTTATGAACAAGCAGGTCGCGGCACGGCTGGCGCTCTCGGAGATCACGGTGAAGATTCACCGCGGCAATGTGATGCGCAAGATGGAAGCGCAATCGCTCGCCGATCTGGTCCGTATGGCCGAACAGCTCGGCATTCGCGACGACAGCATTCATCGCTTTAACACCCCAGCCTCTTAACACCTGAGTATGATGGAAGCGTAGGCGCCAAAGGACCATCTGGGATATCCCAGGCGGCTTTTCGCAGGGGCCAGTCGGAGTAGATGTCGTGCCCACCCGCTATGTTGCAATCGTGGATGATGATCCCGGTGTACGCGGGAGCCTTGACAGTCTGCTTCGCTCAGCCGGGCTGCAGGGCCTGAGCTTTTCGGACGGGGATGCGCTGCTCTCCTGCGCACACAAAGAGCGCATTGCCTGCATCGTCACCGACCTGCACATGCCGGATATGACTGGCCTTGAGCTTCAATCAGAGCTGGTGCGGCGGGGCTGGCGACAGCCAGTCATCGTGATGACCGCCTTCCCGACCGATGCCGCGAGCGCGCAAGCCTTGCGGGCTGGTGCCCATGCCTTTCTCACCAAGCCGATCGATCCCGATCAGCTCCTTGAGGCAATCGAGCAGGCGATTACCTGACGCCCTATGAGCGGCGTTTCAAAAGGCTGACCATCTGCATTGCCGCCGCCACCGCTGCGAGCAACCCGCCGAGCACGCAGACGAGGCCCCAGCCGCCACGCGCCCAGGCCAATGTCGCGGCCGCCGACCCAGCAGCGCCGCCCATGAACATCGCACCCATGAAGATGGTGTTGAGCCGCGCGCGCGCCTCAGGCCGGAGGGCGTAAACGATATGCTGATTGGAGACGAGCGCGCTCTGCACGCCGAAATCGAGCAGGATCACGCCCATAATCAGCCCGGCGATGGAGCTCCAAAGGCCGAATGCCAGCCATGATGCGAGCGTCATGATGGCGCCCAGCGCGATGACCTCATGCGGCCCGCGCTTGTCCGCAATGCGTCCGGCAATCGGTGCGGCCAGCACGCCGACAGCGCCGACGATACCGAACAGGCCAGCGACGTCCGCGCCCAGTCCGAAGGGAGGCTGCTCCAGCCGCAAGGCGAGGATCGTCCAGAACGCACTGAAGGCGCCAAACAACAGTGCCTGCGTGAAGGCAGCGCGGCGCAAGGCGGGAAACTCATTCCACAGACTGCCGAGCGAGCTGAGCAGGGCGCCATAGCCA
>CAMLFF010000308.1 GCA_946479185.1 uncultured Sphingobium sp. | reverse complement strand
GTTGAGCGCGCCGGCATGGCAACGCTTCAGCAGGACCAGCGTCTTAGCTACGAAGTCGAAGCCGACCGTCGTGGCAAGCTCTCAGCTGTAAACCTCGAGCCAGCTTGATTTTTGGCTGATGAGAATCTCTTGGTTCTCGCCAGCCTGATCGAACAAGATATGCCAGATGGGCGTTTCGATGCCCATCTGGACTGCAATTTTCATATTATCGCCCGTTCCGCCGGAAAGATGCGTCGCACTCCAGATTGCGTGGTCCATGATGACTGCGATCTTGGCGAGTTGCCGATAGCCAGCCTCCCTTTTGCAGATCATCAATTTGCATATGAATGGGCGGCAAATCTACCTTCCGCAGCGCACGCCGCATTCATGCGCGCAGATGCACAGCCTCGGTCGCCAATAGCTCACATATATCAAATTTACGCGCGTCAATATTCGCGCGACAGGAAACTTATGCATTTTCGTTCTAATCTTGTTGTTAAATCACTTAATCCCAATATCTTCAAAGCGCCTCATCTTCGCCTCGCGTCATCAGACCGTAGGCAGACTGGTGCAACTCTCTCTCGGCGTGATCTTCGTCAGATCGTCGCAGATATGATCGATTGATTGAATAGTCGCCCGATCACAGAATAAAGGAACAGGCCATGTCCGTCACCAGCGACTTTTACCTCACACGCGCAGCCGATTGCGCACGTGAAGCCGAGCAGACGCGGCTGGACAATGTTCGGGATCGCTGCTTGCGGTCCGAGGCGGCCTGGCGGACGATGGCGGAGCGGGTTTTGCGGAGCGAAACCAGCAAGTCCAAGCAGGAGGCCGAGAAGGCCAGCCTGAGCGCGCCCAGCCTGAGCGCCATGAGTGAATAATTATTTCCGCAAGCGCCCGAAGGGGCCGCCCCTGTCGCCGGTGACCGCCGCGCGACAGGGCCGCATATCGCAACTCGCCTTTGCCGTTCTGGGTCGCGACGAGGCGCTGCTCTTTCTGAACAGCGATAATGCGACATTGGGCGCACGGCCAATCGACCTGGCGGTTGAGAGCGAAGAGGGCTGTGTCGCCGTTGAGGCGGAGCTTAATCGGCTCAAGAGCTAGGGTAAGTCGCACATCTTGCTGGAAGTCGACCATAGTTCGTCGGCACCATCAGACATCATGCGATTTATCTGATCGCGCCATAAGCGATATTGCGAATTGCTTGCATTCGCTTTAAGCCCGCCGTCGTGACAGATTCTCTCCTAATCATCGGCGCCTTACTGGCTGTTTGCGGCAATTTTGCGCTGCGTATCGGTTGGTCCCAACCTGCGCGATCCATCCTGTGGAACGCAATCGGTTGGGGCAGCTTCCTGCTCGCAACGCTCGCTGCCTGGTCGAGTGCCGGTGCGTGGGGCGTCGCGATGACTGCGCTATGGGGCATGGGCGCTGCGATCCTGTTGCTGGCCCATGCCGCGCTGACGGCTCCCGCCATCTCCAACGCCAAAGCCTCAAATCGCAGAGTGAACATGCTCCCGCAAAGTGGTGAGCCGCTGTTCCTGCGTCGCCGGGTTGTCACCTTTCTTGTCGTCATTTTCGCCGCCATGATCGTTTCGGTCGGCGTCGGCATTGCCGCCCGAGCGCTCGCGTTGCTGCTGAGCGCGAGCGAAGCCGATGCAAATGTGCTGGCCTTGTTCACGATGCCGATGGTCTGGGTCTGGCTCTCTTATGCGCTGCTCATGGAGCATCGCCGCATGCGGCAGTGGCAGATGCTGCTGCTCTGGGCGGTGCCGGGCGGACTGGCCGTGATATTGGGGTTGGCATCATGAGCGTTGCACCTGAAAGCTCGACCGTTAAGCGCGCCTTGTCGGCTCATGCTGCAATCGGCCTGCTGGCCGGGGCCTTGCTCTATCTGGTGAGCCTCACTGGCACTGTGGCTGTGTTCCATCAGGAATGGCAGCGGATTGAGCAATCCAATGTGCCCGAGATCGCCTCGATCGAACCGGCTGCGGTGCAGCGTGCGATTGAAAATGTGCTGGCGAGCGAAGCAAAGCCGACCACCCATCTCTATGTCCATCTGCCGGTTGAGGCTTTGCCGCGCGTGACCCTGACGACCGATCATGGCGCATTCCATGTGGATGCGACGGGCGCGATCATAGCTCCCGAAGAAATCGCATGGTCCGATTTTCTGGTCGACCTGCACTATACGCTCAATCTGCCCAGCCTCATCGGCATCACCATTGTCGGTATATTGGGTGTGATGATGCTGGCGCTGGCGCTCTCCGGCGTGATCGCGCATCCGCGCATCTTCCGCGACGCGTTTCGCCTGCGCGCGCGCGCGGCGGGCGGGGTAGGGCTTGCCGATTGGCACAACCGTTTGAGCATGTGGACATTGCCCTTCACCATCGCGATTGCGCTGACGGGCGCGTTGATTGGCCTTGCCAGCATCACCGCCTTCGGCATCGCGGGTGTAGGTTATGGCGGCGATATCGAGAAGGTCTATGCCCCGATCTTCGGGGAGGAGGGCGCACCCAATGCAGCGCCCGCCAAGGCGCCCAATGTCACCGCGGCGCTCACCTATATGAAGCAGCATTACCCGGATTTGACGCTCACCTATGTGGTGCTGCACGACCCCGAGACGGTGGGTCAGCATATCCAGCTTATCGCGACGTATGAGCGCAGGCTGATCTTTGGCGAATATTTCAACTTTGATGCTGAGGGCAAGTTAACCAGCGTTGCGGGGATGGCGGAGGGGGAGCTTGGCCAGCAGGCGGCTGCCTCCAACTACAATCTGCATTTCGGCAATTTCGGCGGTCTGCCGGTGAAGCTCGCTTATGTGCTGTTCGGCGCGGCGCTGACGGGCATTTGTGCGACGGGCAGCTATATCTGGCTTGGCAAGCGCGAACGGCGCGGCATCCATGAACCACGCCTGCGGGCGCTGTGGGATGCGGTGGTGTGGGGATCGCCATTGATCCTCGCTGCGACCTTCATCCTGCGGAAATTGCTTGGGAATGATGTGCCGTTGGAGGCGCTATTCTGGGGCGGGATGACGATCCTGCTGATCCTTGCATGGTTTGTTACGACGCCGGGCAAGCTGGCCAAAGCGCTTAAGAGCGCATTGCTGGTTGCCTGCCTGGCTGTGACTGGCTTCGCCATTGTCGGCCTCGCTTAAGCCGCTCACTAAAGCGCATTAATTTAGCGCAACTTAGCTCACATTAGATATTGATAATGCCTCTCATGTGCGGGTAACGGCTCTCTTGACAGGGAGTTTCTGATTCGTGAAAAATGTTGAATTGAATGTGTGCGCTGCGCTCGCCGTCGCGATGCTCGCCGCTGCAATGCCTGCCTATGCTGACGAGAGCGCGGAGGATGTGCGGGACCGCGATGGCGCCATCATCGTCATCGGCAAAAGCTATAATCAGGATGTTGGAAAGACTGTCACGCCGCTCAAGGATGTGCCGAACACGATCACGGTGGTGAACCGCGCGCAGATCGAGGCGCAGAACCTACAGACGCTGGAAGATGCACTTACCGCGACTGTCGGCATCACGGTCAACGGTGTTGGCAGCGAGGATCCATCATTTCTCTCGCGCGGTTTCAGGATCAACAATTATCTGATTGATGGCACGCCGACGCTGGCTTTTGAATTTCCAGCCGTCGTGCCGGATCTGTTTTTCTATGAGCGGATCGAAATCCTGCGCGGTCCTGCGGGGCTCTTTAGCGGATCGGGCAA
>CAMLFF010000307.1 GCA_946479185.1 uncultured Sphingobium sp. | reverse complement strand
ATTGATGGCGTGCGGATCGTGGTGGATTGCGGTCTGGCGCGTCGTCCGCGGCATGATCTGGCGGCAGGCATGACGCGGCTCGTCACAGAGCGCGCCAGTCAGGCATCTGTGACGCAGCGGGCGGGCCGGGCAGGGCGGCAAGCGCCGGGGGTGGCCTACCGGCTGTGGGAAGCTGCGGCGACCAGCGGCCTCCCAAAATTCGACACGCCTGAGATACTTGAGAGTGATTTGACCGGCCTGCTGCTGGATTGCGCGACATGGGGCGTGACCGATCCCGCAAAGCTGCGTTGGCTTGATGCGCCGCCCGCATCGTCGGTCGCAGAGGCGCGACGTCGGCTGACCAAATTGGAGGCGCTGGATGCAAGCGGGCGCGTGACAGCCCATGGACGCAAGATATCGGAACTGCCGCTCGAACCACGTCTTGCGCATATGCTGCTCGTCTCGGCGGAGGCTGGAGAAGCCGCGCCCGCTGCCGAGCTGGCAGCCTTGCTCACCGAGCGCGGCCTTGGCGGGCCATCGGTCGATCTTGCCCGTCGCCATGCGGGCTGGATGCGCGAGCATGGCAAGCGTGCTGACGGAGCGCAGACCTTGGCGCGTCGCTGGCTGGCCATGGTTGGCGGAAAACCGAGCAATGCTCGACCCGACGACGCGACGCTCGCGCGTTGCCTGATGCGCGCCTTCCCGGACAGGGTGGCGAAACGGCGCGACGCGAGTGGGGCGGACTGGATCAGCGCGGGCGGCCGCGGGTTTCGGCTCGATCCCGCCGATCCATTGGCGCGGGCAGGTTGGCTTGCGGTCGGGGAAATTCAGGGCAGCGCTGCAGGTGCGCGCATCATCAGCGCCATTGCGGCGGATGAGGCCGATGTGCTGGCGGCAATGGCCGATCAGATCAGCGATGCGCGTACGGTGCGCTGGCGCAAGGATTTGGCCGGCGTTGAAGCCGTGCGCGAGCGGCGCTTGGGCGCGATCCGTCTGTCGAGCGGCCCGGATGATTCGCCTGACCGCGCCGATGTGATCGCCGCGCTGGCATCCGCGCTGCGGAGCGAGGGGGTGGACCTGCTGCCTTGGGGAAAGGCTGCGCTCGCCTTGCGGACGCGTGCCGCCTTTGCAGGGGAGGGCGATGCCATCAGCGACGAGGCTTTGCTCGCCGACGCCGAGGATTGGCTGGACATGATCCTGCCGGCCAATGCGCGGCGATTGACCGCCATCGATGCAGGCGCATTGCACGATCTGCTGACCCAGCGCCTTGGCTGGGAGGTTACCCGCCGGATCGATGCGCTCGCGCCGGTCGATTTCGTCAGCCGTGCCGGGAGCCATCACAGCATCGATTATGCCGCGCTTGCCGGGCCGACCGTCGAGTTGCGCGTGCAGGCGCTGTTTGGCCTCAATGTCCATCCGACGATCGGCAAGGCGCGCATTCCGCTGGTGCTTTCACTGACCTCGCCCGCTGGACGCCCCATCCAGACGACGCGCGATCTGCCAGCCTTTTGGAAGGGCAGCTGGGTCGATGTCGCCAAGGAGATGCGGGGACGCTATCCGCGCCACCCTTGGCCAGACGAACCCGCCGCTGCCAGCGCGACATTGCGGACCAAGCGAGCAGATGCAAGGCGGGACAGCTGAACGTCCGCTGCCAATCATCTTGACAGACAGGGCAGGTTTAGGCGACGGCGCTTAGCGTTGACGCAGGAGTTATCGATGTCCGCTCGTATCTATCAGCTTCCCAAAAATGCCATGCAGTCCGGCAAGGCCCGCACGGCGACCTGGATGCTGGAGTTTGAGCCTGCCGAGGCGAAGAAGCCCGATCCGATGACGGGCTGGGCTGGCTCTGGCGACACGCAGGAGCAGGTGAAGCTCAGCTTCTCAAATGAGGCAGCGGCCTGTGCTTATGCCGAGCGCTACGGCATCGCCTATCATGTCATCAAGACGCCGCCCAAGACGCTGAAGCTGCAGACTTATGCGGACAATTTCCGCTAAGCTTCTCCCTCAGAACTGATCGGCAAGATCCATCATCTTGGTGAGCCGTTTTGGCGCAACTGCGCGCCAGCTTTTGCCCAGCCAGTCGGCGATATGCTCCCAATCGACGCCGGGGCGGTTGAGCCGAATGGCGATCCAGCCGCTCGCGCCATAATAGGCCGGGCGATAATAGATGTCGGGCTCAGCTTCGATCAGCGCGGCCATTTCATCAGCGCCGGAGGTTTTAACGAGTAGCGCGACCGCATCCTCGCCATGATGACGCACTGAGACATAGGCGAAAAATTTGCCGGACTTGTCGCCGCCCACGCGCCATCCGTTGCTGCCATGCGATGATTGCGCGGATGTTTCCGGCAAGGATAACGCCAGTTCGCCGACTTTCTCGATGATCCAATCGGGCGACGTTTCGCGGCTCACATAAGCGGCGAGCGTCGCGGGATAGAGCTGATATTCGGCATAGAGTACACGCTGAGCAAGCGTTTCGGCAGTATCGCTCGGAAATATGGCGACAGGGATTTGGCCAAGAACCGGGCCGTCATCCAATTCGGGTGTCACGACATGCACAGAGCAGCCGCCATGCGTATCGCCTGCGTCTATCGCGCGTTGATGCGTATCGAGGCCCTTATATTTGGGGAGCAGCGCCGGGTGCGTGTTCAGCATCCGTCCGGACCAGGCGCTCACAAAGCCGGGCGTCAGGATGCGCATATAGCCGCACAAGGCGACATAATCGGCGCCAGCCTTTAGGATCTCCGCCTGCATGATCGCATCATGATCCTCGCGTGTCAGCCCTTTGTGGCTGTGCGCAAAGGTCGCAATGCCTTCTGCCGCTGCAATCGCGAGGCCGCGCGCGGCCGGCTTGTTGGAGAGCACAAGCACGATCTCATAGGGGCAATCCGGCAAACGCGACGCGTAGAGCAAAGACGCCATTGTGGTGCCTGAGCCGGAAAGCATGACCGCGATTTTGGCTTTGGTCATTTGCGCGCCCTTATGCGTGGTGAACTGCTTCCCACGGCGCAAGCGCGCTCCATGCTTCTTCCGATCCGCGCACCGTGCAGCCCTTCGCGCCCTCACGGATATCTCCGATGCGATAGGCGGTTTCGCCCGCCTCGCCGAGCGCGGCGATCACGGCTTCTGCCTGATCCGCGGGCACCACCACTGCCATGCCAATGCCGCAATTGAAGGTGCGCGCCATCTCGCCGGGCTCGATATTGCCCTGTGCCTGCAGGAAGGCCATCAGGCGCGGCTGCTCCCACAGATCGGCATCGATATGCGCGTGGAGGGTATCCGGCAGGATGCGCGGGATATTCTCCAGCAGGCCGCCGCCAGTGATATGCGCCATCGCATGGACCAGTCCCTTGCGGACAAGCGGCAAGAGCGATTTCACATAGATGCGCGTTGGGGCCATCAGCGCATCGATGAGCAGCACGTCCAGATCGAACGGGGCAGGGCGCTCAAGCTTCCAGCCCTTGTCGCTCGCAAGACGGCGCACCAGCGAATAGCCGTTTGAATGCACACCGGAAGAGGTGAGGCCAAGGATCACATCACCCGCCGCAACCTTGTCTGCCGTGAGCACTTCATCGCGCTCCACCGCGCCGACGCAAAAGCCCGCAAGGTCATAGTCGCCATCGGCATACATGCCCGGCATTTCAGCCGTTTCGCCGCCGATAAGCGCGCAACCGGCCTGCTTGCAGCCTTCTGCAATGCCAGCGATCACGCGCTCGGCAACGCCATTGTCCAGCTTGCCGGTCGCGAAATAGTCGAGGAAGAAAAGCGGCTCGGCGCCCTGCACGATCAAATCATTGGCACACATAGCCACAAGGTC
>CAMLFF010000306.1 GCA_946479185.1 uncultured Sphingobium sp. | reverse complement strand
GCAACTGCAATTTCAATCGCAGTCTCGCTCCCACCGTCAGATCATCAGCGGAAACGACCGCTGACCGACACGCCAAAGACGCGCGGCTCGTTATAGACGCCGGCCATATAGTTCTCGATCACGCCGATCAGGTTGCGCTCGTCGGTAATGTTGCGCACGAAGCCGGCTATCTCGTAATTGTCGGTCGCATAGCCCAGTTTCAGGCCGCCTTCAAAGTTGCCGTCCGATGTGAACTCGGGCGTCTTGTAGAGCACGAAGCTCGTATAGCCCTGCATATTCCAGTCGGTCGAGACGAAGGCGCGCCCTTCGCCGAGCGGCAGGTCATAGCGCGCGCTCAGATTGATGTTGTAGCGCGGCGCATTGGGCAGTGGATTGCCATCGATCTGCGCGAAGACGTTCGTGCCGATCCTGATCGTGGGATCCTGCACCGTGCAGACCACGACGCCGCTGAGCGCGCAGACCTGCGCATAGACGCGGCGATCGTTGATCTCGCTATGCAGCAGGCTGAGCCCCGCGTTCAGGCGCAGCCCCTCGACCGGCCGCACATCGAGTTGCGCTTCCATGCCATAGCCCTTGGCCTTGGCGGCATTGAACAGCACGCCATTGCCGTTGCTGTCATTGCCGTTGAGCTGGATGTTCTTCACTTCATAATAGAAGCCGGACAGATCGAAATGAACCGCATTGTCGAGAAACGCCGTTTTGACGCCAGCCTCGTAGGATGTGTTGGTTTCAGATGTCGCGGTCGTAAAGTCGGCATTGAAAACCGCCGACCGCCCCTGAATGGTCGGACCACGGAAGCCGCGGGCGACGCGGGCATAGAGGTTGATGTCCGGCGTGGCTTTATAGAGCAAGCTCACGTCCCAGCTCGGCTCGCTGTCATAGAGGCGCACGAAGGTCCGCCCGGCATAGGTCGAGACGCCAGCGGCATTGGCGGCGCGACGGAGCAGATAGGTCTTTTTGAGATCGCCGGATTCGCGAATGCCTGCCGTCAGGGTCAGCTTGTCGGTGAAATCATAGCTCGCCTGGCCGAACACGCCCCAAGAGGTGTTGATGTTGCGCAGCAGCACATTGTTGTTGGGATTGTTGGCAGCGCCAGTAAGGAAATAGGCGCGCTGATCGAACTCGGTCATGTCGCGTGCGTCGAAGAAGATGCCGCCGATCTGCCATTTGAAGGGAGTCGTGTCGCTGCTCGCGAGGCGAAGCTCCTGCGTCCATTGGCGCAGCTTGCGCAGCCGTCCTTGCGACTGGCCAAAGCCGACGCCCCCAAAATTGGCCGCCGCGCCGCCATCGGTATCGCCGCGGCTATAGCCGGATGATCCCTCGACCGCCGTGATCGAGGTGAGGCTCACGCCACCGAAATCATAGGCGACGTTCAGCGAGTGGCCGAACGTCTTGTAGGTCTGTGGATTGTTGTTGCCTTCATCAAGGGCGACTTTGGTGATGTCGAAATTGGCAGGCACAGCATTGGTGCCCTTGGTGATCGAACCGCGATAGAAGAGCGTCGAGCTGCCCCGATAATCACGATGATGGCTCGACCAGCGCACCGACAGCGCATCGCTGGGCTTGAACAGGATTTGGGCGCGCACGTCGCGCTCGTCAAAGCCGCCCATTACATTGTTCTGGGGCGTCTTCGTGCCATCGGCGCTGGTGCCGGTGAAGACATTGTCGATGAAATTATCGCGATGCTGGTAGAGCGCCGAGAAACGGACGCTGATCCGACCGTCGTCGGTGACGGGACCGCCAACGCCGGCATCGACATTTATGCTGTTATGGCTGCCCCAGGATGCGTTGATCTGGCCTTGCGCGGTCTCGGTCGGCTGCATGGTATCGAACTTGATGATGCCAGCCGTGGTGTTGCGGCCGAAAAGCGAGCCTTGCGGACCACGGAGCACCTCGACCTGCGCGATATCGAACGCAGGATTGGACTTTAGGACGACATGCTCAAGCACGACGTCGTCATGAATGATCGAGACCGGCTGCGAGGCGCCGAGATAGAAGTCGATGTTGCCCAGACCGCGAATATAAAAGCGGGGAAAGATGCGACCCGTGGTGGATTCAACATAGAGGCTTGGCACTTTGCCGGACAGCGAGAGCAATGTGTCGGCACCGGCGGATTGATAGTCGCGCAGACCATCGCCATTGATGACGCCGACCGAGATCGGCACGTCGCGGACATTCTCCGAGCGGCGCTGGGCGGTCACGACAATGTCGGTCGCCTCGCCGCCGTCCACCACATCAGGCGCGCTTGCCTGCGCGAGCACCATCTGGGCCTGGCTGAACGCGCACAAGCTGGCGGCACCCAAAATGGCTGTGCGAAACACATTCTTCATCGATTGTCCCCAAATATGGTTTGCAGCGGCAGGCCGCGTGAAGCCTGCTCTCATTGCGTGGCGCTGCTACGCCGAGTTTGTGACATATATACGTCCAGTTCGACGCGCCGCGTTGAAGTGCTCAATAGCCGCCCGCCTTGGAGCCCCGATGCAGGCCGGCTATACGAACTATGAGAAGGAGACGTCACCTTTAAACCGCGAAGGGGTCTGCGAAATCGTCTTCGAGAAAGCCGCGCAGAAATTTGCAGAATGCACTTCCCATCCCGTCTCTTGACCTCACAACGCGTGGACGCCGCGTCGGAATGGCGCAGTTCTGCGCGGTTCTCGCGACCCTCTGAGCGCATGCCCCAAACCCGGAAAACTTCAAGATAAACTGGTGCCCGGAACGAGACAAAGATGGGCACTCAAATCGTTGGGAAATTTCGATCAGCCGGTTTGACGAGTAGCATTGCCCGCTTTGTCGGACAAGTACGAACCCGCTGGCGCGGGACTGGCGCTTGGCATTGAAGCTGCGCAGGTCACGCGGACGCTGGCCCCTGGTTGAGCGCCGTCCGGCATAGGCAGATCCTGAAGACTCCTTCCAACGATGAGGAGTCCACTGATGACCAACACCCATTCCAATGTTCCTGCCACAACGCTGCGCCAGCGGCTGATCGAGGACATGAACCTGCATCGCCTGTCGCGAGCGACCCAGCGCAACTATCTGCGCGATGTCGCGCGGTTCGCGAGCTGGCTGGGCCGGCCGCCGGACACTGCGACCGATGAGGATCTGCGCCGGTATCAGATCGAGCAGAGCCAGACCGGCCAGGGCGCGCCAGCGATGAACGCTGCCGTGTCGGCGCTGCGCTTCTTCTATACGCGCACGCTTGATCGACCGGACCTGACCCGCAAGCTGCATCGAGTGAAGCATCCTCGCACACTGCCCACGGTGCTCAGCCGCGAGGAGGTTACGCGGATGCTGGACGCGACCACCAGCATCAAGCACCAGGCGATCCTGTCGGTGGCCTATGGCGCGGGCCTGCGCGCCTCGGAGGTCACCAAGCTCAAGGTCCGCGATGTCGACAGCGAGCGCATGCTGCTCCGGGTCGAGTGCGGCAAGGGCGGCCGGCACCGCAATGCCATGCTGGCGAGCGATCTGCTTCTTCTCCTGCGCGCGTGGTGGAAGGTCGGTCGCCGGGAGGGCGTGATGCATCCCGATGGCTGGCTGTTCCCGGGCCAGCATTACCTCAAGCCCATCTGCTACCGGCAGGTCCACCGCATCGCCGCCGAGGCAGCCCATGCGGCAGGGATCACCAAGCGCGTCGGTCCACACACGCTGCGCCACAGCTTTGCCACGCACCTGCTCGAGGATGGCATTGACATCCGCATCATCCAGGTTCTGCTTGGGCATGCCCAGCTCACAACCACCGCGCTCTAAACCAGGGTGGCGACCCGCACCGTGAAGAGTGTGGTGAGCCCACTCGACCGGTTGGG
>CAMLFF010000305.1 GCA_946479185.1 uncultured Sphingobium sp. | reverse complement strand
CGTGGAAATCCGCGTCCTCGCTCTCGATTGCCGCTTCCAGATCAGCGCGCTCAACTGTGCGCTCGCTCACCTCGGCCTTGCCGAAGAGGAAGTCGACGACCTTGTCCTCATAAAGAGGCGCACGAAGCTGAGCAGCGGCCATTGGCTCGTTGCGCACATATTCCACGAAGCGTTCGCGATCCTGCGGCGGATATTGCTGAGCAGCCTGCGCCATCAGACGGTTCATTTCCGCCTGCGTGATCTCAACACCATTTGCCTGGCCGATTTCGGACAGCAAGAGGCCCAAGCGTACGCGGCGCTCGGCGATCGAACGATAATCGTCGCGATCCTTCTCCATTTCGGCAAGAGCCGCGTCCTTGTCTTCTTCCTGGGCAGCTTCATGCTCAAGCTGCGACCAGATCTGGCCGAATTCAGCTTCAACCATGCCCGGCGGCACTTCGAAATCATGCGATGCAGCCAGCTGGTCCAGCAGGCGACGCTTCATGAATGTGCGCGTGAGGTTGCCATTTTCCTGCTCGAGCTGAGCCTTGAGCAGCTCGCGCAGCTTGTCCAGGCTCTCAAGGCCGAGCTGCTTTGCGAACTCGTCATCCGCTGGCTTTTCGCTGGCATGCTTCACGGCGGTGATCACCAGATCAAACGTCGCGGCCTTGCCAGCAAGGTTCTTGGCGCCATATTCTTCTGGGAAGTTGACGTTGATCGTCTTCTCTTCGCCAGCCTTCACGCCAACCAGCTGCTCTTCGAAGCCGGGGATGAGATTGCCGGAGCCGATGACGATCGCCATGCCGGTGCCGGTACCGCCATCGAAGGGCACGCCATCGACCTTGCCGACGAAGTCCATAACGACCTGATCGCCATCCTTGGCAGCGGCGCCTTCTGGCGCATCGTCGAAACGCTGGCTTTGAGCAGCCAGACGGCTCACGGCCTCGTCGACCTGCTCATCCGCAACGTCAACGATCAGACGCTCAAGCTTGATATCTTCGATCTTGGGAGCGGGCACGACCGGCAGCACTTCCAGCTCGACCTTGACCTCGGCATCCTTGCCTTCTTCATAGTCGTTAGCGAGCTCGACAGAGGGCTGCATCGCGGGGCGCAGCTTGTTGTCAGCGAGGATCTTCTCGACGCCATCGCGGATCGACTTGTCGAGCGCTTCACGCTGAAGCGCAGCGCCGTGCATCTTGCGAACCAGATTGGCAGGCACCTTGCCTGGGCGGAAACCTGGCATGCGCACTGTTGGCGCAACCGATTTCACTTCCTCATCGACGCGCGCGTCTATGTCTTTGGCGGTGACGGTCAGCGTGTAAGCGCGCTTGAGGCCCTCATTCAATGTCTCGACAATCTGCATATTACTCAACGCTTTCCAAGCTTGGCTGAATCTGTTGGGTCCACCTGGCGGGAATCGGCGTACCTGGTGCGGGCGAAGGGACTCGAACCCCCACATCTTGCGATACCAGAACCTAAATCTGGCGCGTCTACCAGTTTCGCCACGCCCGCATCGGTCGCCGGTCGGCGGGCCATAGTGCAACCGCGCGCAAAGGGCAAGGCTGGCTGGGCATCGCTGCAAACTTCCGGAACGATAGTCTCCGCGCACCGTTTGATTGGAAACGAAAGGACGCAATCATGGCCACCAATCCAGAGATTCCACCGCCAGATACCATCACCCCCCAATCCCCGCCGGAGATGCCCCAACTCGATCCTGTGCCAGAGCATCCTTATCAAGAGCCGCCGGAGATCGTGCCGGAAACGCCGAACATTGATGAGCCCGGCCACAACCCTGACGAGGTGCCTCCGGTTGAGCCAGACTGACCACGCGGACACTTAAACGAACGAAAGGGAGGCGCTTTAAAACGCCTCCCTTTTCATATCGGGGATGAGCCAATCGGCTCAGGATCAGGCCGCACCCAAATCCTCAGCCAAGCAGCTTCTTGAGCAGCTCGTTCACCATCTGCGGGTTGGCCTTGCCCTGCATCGCCTTCATCGTCTGACCAACAAAGAAGCCGAACAAAGCCTCCTTGCCGCCGCGATACTGCTCAACCTTGTCAGCATTATCGGCCAGCACCTTGGCAGCCACCGCCTCAATGGCGCCGGTGTCCGTCGTCTGCTTGAGGCCACGCTCCTCAACGATCTTGCCCGGCGCATCGCCAGTTTCCAGCATGATCTCAAACACCTGCTTGGCAATGCTGCCGGAGATCGTGTTGTCGGCCACCAGCGCGAGCAGCTCAGCGCCACGCTCCGGCCCAACCGGGCTTTCCTCAAGCGTTTTGCCCAGACGATTGAGCGCGCCGTAAAGCTCGGAAAGCAGCCAGTTTGCCGCCGCCTTGGCGACCTCCCCTTCGCTCTTCTTCTGGATCGCAGCGCTCGCCGTCAGCATCCGTTCAAACCAGCGCGCTGTCTCAGCCTCAGCCGTCAGCACTCGCGCATTATAGTCGGAGAGGCCCAGCGCCTCCACATAACGCTTGCGCTTGGCGTCGGGCAGTTCCGGCAAGGACTGGCGACATGTCTCGATGAAACTGTCTTCCAGCACCAGTGGCAGCAGGTCCGGGTCCGGAAAGTAGCGATAGTCGTGCGCATCTTCCTTCGAGCGCATCGAATGGGTCGTGCCGGTGTCGGGATTGAAGAGACGCGTCTCCTGAACGATCTTGCCGCCTGCTTCGAGCACATCGACCTGACGCTTGGCCTCCTGCTCGATGGCCTGCATCACGAAGCGGACGCTGTTCACATTCTTCGTCTCGGTGCGCGTGCCCAGCTCATCGCCGGGCTTGCGGACGGACACATTCACGTCCGCACGCATGGAGCCTTCCTCCATATTGCCATCGCAGGAGCCAACATAGCGCAGGATTGCGCGCAACTTGCGCAAATAAGCGCCTGCTTCTGCGGGCGAATTCATATCGGGGCGCGAGACAATCTCCATCAGCGCCACACCAGAACGGTTGAGATCGACATAAGAGCGCGTCGGGTGCTGATCGTGCATCAGCTTACCCGCATCCTGCTCGACATGGATGCGCTCGATGCCGATCACCTTGTCCTGCGCGATTCCGACCTTCTCATCAGCGTCGATCTCAAGCGAGCCTTCTCCGACAAGCGGATGATAAAGCTGGGAAATCTGGTAGCCCTGCGGCAGATCGGCGTAGAAATAATTCTTGCGATCAAACCGGCTCCACTTGTTGATCTGGCCATTGATCGCCAGCCCCGTGCGCACCGCCTGACGAATGCACTCGCCATTGAGCACCGGGAGCATGCCGGGCATCGCCGCATCGACGAGGCTGACCTGCGTGTTGGGCTCGGCACCGAAGGACGCCGCAGCGCCCGAAAACAGCTTGGACTGGCTGACAACCTGCGCATGAACCTCAAGGCCGATCACGACCTCCCAATCCCCAGTTGCGCCCTGAATGCGATAGGTGGATGCCATCACGGCCATATACGTCATTCCTGTCAGTCAAATATGTTTCGCTTAAGCTTCTCCGTACCGGAGAGCCCGTCACGCATCAACTCTTGGCGCTCCTCACACGTACGACCCGCGCCGGAATGCCGACCGCCGTGCTATGCGCGGGCACATCTTGCAGTACCACGGCATTAGCGCCGATCGCCGCGCCGTCGCCAATCGTTACGCGCCCCAATATCTTCGCGCCCGATCCGATATAAACGTTCGAACCGATCTGCGGAACGCCGCCTTCAGCGAGTTGGCCGATCGTCACCTGTTGCATAATCATGCAGTCATCGCCGATGACACTGTTCTCGTGGATTACGACCCCATTAGGATGCGGCAACTGAAGATTTCGCCCAATCCGGGCGCCCAGCTTAATATCAGTGCTGCTAAAAAGTGA
>CAMLFF010000304.1 GCA_946479185.1 uncultured Sphingobium sp. | reverse complement strand
TCGGCCATGCGCTGGATAATACGCTGCAGGATATCATGATCCGTTACGAGCGGCTGCGCGGCAAGGATGCGCTGTGGGTGGTCGGCACGGATCATGCCGGCATCGCAACTCAAATGGTCGTCGAGCGGCAGATGAATGCCAAGGGCGAGAAGCGCACCGACTATGCGCGCGATGCCTTCATCGAGAAGGTGTGGGAATGGAAGGCCGAGAGCGGCGGCACCATCACCGGCCAGTTGCGGCGCCTTGGCTGCTCGATGGATTGGTCGCGCGAGCAATTCACGATGGACCCGCACTTCACCCGCGCCGTGGTGAAGGTGTTTGTCGACCTCTATAATGAGGGGCTGCTGTATCGCGACAAGCGCCTCGTCAATTGGGACCCCGGCCTCAAAACCGCGATCAGCGATCTTGAGGTGGAGACGCGCGAGGTCAAAGGCGGCTTCTGGCACTTCAAATATCCGCTCGCCGATGGCGTGACGCTGGATGACGGCCGCGATCACATCATCGTCGCCACCACGCGCCCCGAGACGATGCTGGCGGACATGGCCGTCGCCGTGAATCCCGAGGATGAGCGCTACCAGTCCGTCATCGGCAAATTCGTAACCTTGCCGATCACGGGCCGCCGCGTGCCAATCGTGGGCGATGAGCATGCCGATCCGGCGCTCGGCTCCGGCGCCGTGAAAATCACGCCCGGCCATGATTTCAACGATTTCGAGGTGGGCAAGCGTGCGGGCATCAAGGCCGCCGACATGCTGAACATGTTGGATGCGCAGGCGAATGTCGTGCAAACAACGGACGGCCTCATCCCCGCCGAGTTGATCGGACTGGAGCGCTTCGAGGCGCGCAAGCAGGTTGTGGCGCAGATGAAGGCGCTGGGCCTGCTCGTGCCCCACATCGTCACCGCCAAGGATGGCGAAGTGACCGAGCATGACGCCGAGCCGCGCACCATCCAGACCCCCTATGGCGACCGCTCCGGCGTCGTCATCGAGCCTTGGCTGACCGATCAATGGTATGTGGATGCAGCGACGCTGGCCAAGCCCGCCATCGAGGCCGTGCGCTCGGGCGCCGTCGAGATCGTGCCCAAGACGTGGGAGAAGACCTATTTCAACTGGATGGAGAATATCCAGCCCTGGTGTGTAAGCCGCCAGCTTTGGTGGGGTCATCGGATTCCGGCTTGGTTTGGGCCGAAGATCGAAGGCAATCGGATTGTCTACGATCTCAACTTGTCTAATGCCGAGGTAATAGTCGCTGACAACGAGTACGAAGCTGAATTGCTGGCGCTCGAACGCTACAAGAGCTTGGGACGCCCCATCGCTTTCATAGATAATCCCGGCCAACTCAAGGAGGTCACAACTCCCGGCTCGGATCCAGATTACATTTTTCTCTGGCGGGAAACTGACGTCCTAGACACGTGGTTCTCTTCAGCCCTCTGGCCTTTCGCAACGCTTGGATGGCCGGAAGAAAACCCCTCTCCCCTTGTGGGAGAGGGAGGAGCGCCGTCAGGCGCGGAGGGTGAGGGGGCTGGCGCGAATGCGGCGGCTGGCGCCACCGCCCCCTCACCCAACCCTCTCCCACAAGGGGAGAGGGCTTCTTTGCTCGCCAAGCACTACCCCAACGACCTCCTCGTCTCGGGCTTCGACATTCTCTTCTTCTGGAACGCCCGCATGGCGATGCAGGGCATCCACTTCATGAAGGATGTCCCCTGGAAGCGCATGTACCTCCACGGCCTCGTGCGCGCAGCCGATGGACAAAAAATGTCCAAGTCCAAGGGCAATGTCGTCGATCCGCTTGGCCTCATCGATCAATATGGCGCCGATGCGCTGCGCTTCTTCATGGCCGCGATGGAGAGCCAGGGCCGCGATGTGAAGATGGATGAGCGCCGCGTCGAGGGCTATCGCAACTTCGCGACCAAGCTGTGGAACGCCGTCCGCTTCGCACAATCCAATGGCATCACCGCCAGCGACAGCGTCGCTGCGCCCACCGCCACCCACGCCGTCAACAAGTGGATCATCGGCGAAGTCGTCAGCACGCTGGCCGAACTGGACAAGGCAATGGCGGACCTGCGCTTCGACGCTGCCGCCAACGCCATCTATCATTTCGTATGGGATCAGTTTTGCGACTGGTATCTTGAGCTTATCAAGGGCCAGATCGATGACGAGACCAAGGCCGTCGCCGGTTGGGTGATCGACCAGATTCTTGTCATGCTCCACCCCTTCATGCCCTTCATCACGGAAGAGCTGTGGCACGCGCAGGGCCAGCGCCCTTACGATCTCATCGTCGCGCAATGGCCCGCCCCCGGCGGCGCTATCGATGCGCAGGCAGGCGCGGAGATTGACTGGCTGATCCGCGTGGTGAGCGAAGTGCGCGCCGCCCGCTCAGAACTGGGCGTGCCTCCCGGTGCCAAGCTCAACGCCATCATCAATGAGGCAAGTCCGCAAACCCGCGCTCGCATCGAGCAACTGGCCCCCGCGCTTCGTCGCCTCGCGCGGCTGGAGGGCTGGAGCTTCGAGGGCGCGGCCAGCGGCGGCGCAGCGCAGGTGGTGGTCGATGAAGCCACCTTCGTCCTGCCGCTTGAAGGGGTTATCGACATCGCTGCCGAACGGGCTCGGTTGACAAAGTCCCTTCATGCCGCGCAGAAGGAAGCCCAGTCGCTCCAAGGGCGCCTCGCCAATCCGGCCTTTGTCGAGAAAGCGAAGCCCGAGGCGGTCGAGAAAGCGCGCGCCGATCATGCGGAGAAAGCTGCCGAGGCCGAACGGCTGGAGGCTGCCCTCACCCGGCTAGGCTAGGAATTAGAGCTGGGGAAGATGAGCGAATCACTGCCATTGAGCCGCGAGGGCGAGCCTTCCCCATCTTCCTCCGTCGATATGATGGACGAGGATATGGCCGAGGGCATGGCCTATAAGGCCGGGCCCAGGGCTATTCGCGGTGCGCGGGATCTGACGAACGGGCCGCTGTTCA
The DNA here is from genome assembly GCA_946479185.1 of uncultured Sphingobium sp. The sequence goes on along the minus strand of CAMLFF010000304.1, from coordinate 885 downwards.
TCACGCTCCTGCTCTTCACCCTGCCCACGCTCGCCTCCAACATCCTCTGGTCGCTCAACGGGTCGATCAGCTCGCTCTGGGTCGCGCATTTCCTTGGCGATGCGGCGCTCGCCGCCACGGCCACCGCCAACATGATCATGTTCCTCATGTTCTCGGTCATCTTCGGCTTTGGCATGGCGGCGAATGTGCTGGTGGGGCAGGCGTTCGGTCGCGGCGATCTCACAGCGGCACGCAGAGCCTTTGGCGGCGCGGCGGGCTTCTGCCTGCTGTCCACCATCGTCATCGCCTTTGCCGGATTCCTGTGGTCAGAGCCCATTCTCGCGATGCTCTCCACCCCGCCAGAGGTGTTCCGCCTCGCCAAGCTCTATCTGCATTACACCTTCTTCGGCCTGCCAGCCGCCATGATGTTCATCATGGTCATGTCTGGCCTGCGCGGCGGCGGCGACGCGGTAACGCCGCTGTGGTTCATCATCATGACCCTCGTGCTGGGCACGGCGCTCAACCCCATCTTCATCCTCGGCATCGGCCCCGCGCCGCAGATGGGCATTGCGGGCTCAGCCTTCGCCAATGCCATCGCCAGCTATGTCAGCCTCGCCGCGATGATCGCCTATATCTACAAGCGCGATCTGCCCTTGCGCCTGCGCGGGCCTGAGTTTCGCTATCTCAAGCCCAATCGCGAGCTGATGAAGATCATCCTCGGGCGCGGCCTGCCCATGGGTATCCAGATGGTCGTCATGTCCCTCTCCACACTCGTCATCATCGGCTTTGTGAACCGGGAAGGCACCATGACCGCCGCCGCCTTCGCCGCCGCGCTGCTCCTGTGGAACTATCTCCAGATGCCCGCCATGGCCGTGGGCGGCGCCGTCACGGCCACTGCCGCGCAGA
>CAMLFF010000303.1 GCA_946479185.1 uncultured Sphingobium sp. | reverse complement strand
ACGCGAGGCTCTTCCCCTTTCCAGACCGCCGCTAGGAATGGTTCGTGCGCGGATCGGTCGGCGCGACGTTCCGCCAGATCGAGGTTGGCGGCTTTTCGCCGGTCGTGCGCGTGGCCTATGAGCGCAACAGCTCGACCGTGGGCATCTATGATTATCGCCGCACGACCTTCGATCTGGGCATCACTCGCGCCTTCTAAAGCGTGCGGCATTCGCGCCCAGCCATCAGTTCGTCGCACGCTGGGAGATGACGCGCTTCACAAAAGGGTGTAACGGCCCGCCATGCCACCTCGCCTGTTCGCTTCGATTCATGATGTCACGCCACATTTCGAGAGCGAAGTGGACGCGCTGTTTGATCGACTGAGCGGCCTGCTCGGCGGCCCACGCCTGGCGATGCTGGTTGTCCCGGACTTTGAAGACAAGGCGCCGCTCGCCGGTAACGCGGCCTTCGCCGCCAAGCTGCGCGGCTGGGCTGATGCCGGTGTCGAGATGTTCCTGCACGGCTGGTGCCACCGCGACGATGCCCGCAAGCGCGGCTTTATGCAGAAGCATATGACGGCAGGCGCTGGCGAATTTGCGCAACTCTCCCATGCAGAGGCGCTGCGACGCCTCAAGCGTGGACGGGCGATTGTCGAAGATGCAATCGGGCGCGAAGTAACCGGATTCATCGCACCGGCGTGGCTCTATTCTGCACAAAGCCTCGAGGCGCTGCATGATGGCGGCTTTCCGCTGGCTGAAGATCATCTCAAGGTTTGGGAGCCGACAACAGGCCGCGTTGTTGCGCGTGGGCCGGTGATCACTTGGGCGAGCCGCACGGAAGGCCGCATCAAAAGCTCGTTGATGGTGGCCAGAGCCGCAAGAGCCGCCCCCTGGGCGCTGCGCAACGCTCGCATCGCAGTCCATCCGCCAGACACGACCGTGCCAGCTTTGCTCGAGAGCATCGACGCGACGTTCAGGACCTTCGTGCGCACGCACAAGCCATCGCGCTATGCAGACCTGCATCGCTGATGCCAGCTGATAAGCCGCTGATTGTTCTCAGCCCCCTTCACAGTCTTGAGCCCGGCGGCGTCGAGCGCGACCTGTTGCGCTTTACCAAGGCGTGGCGCGAGCATGGCATGGATGCGCGGATCGCGCTGGGCCGCTGGGAAGGCGCACTCATCAACGAGGCGCCCGATGTGCCCTACATTATCCCCAAGCCCGCGCGCCTCGCCAACATCCGCACAGAGACGCTGTGGATGATGCTCAAGCTGCCCGCCATCGTGCGGGAGGTGAAGCCGGATATCTTGTTTTTCGCCAGCAACGGACTGATGGCGGTTGCTGGCTTCCTCAAATGGCGGCTGGGCCGCGATTGCCCGCCGATGATCCTGCGCGTGAGCAATAGTCTCGATCGATGCGCATGCTCCGCGCCGAACCGCTGGTTCCAGCGCTGGTTCATGGGCCTTCACAGCAAGATTTACGCCGCAATCGTGGCGATGGCGCCGCCCCTGCGCGATGAGATCATCACCGAGCTGCGCGCAACGCAGCAGCAGGCAGTCACCATTCCCAACGCATCGGTGACGGCCGATTGTGCGCAATTGCTAGCCGAAACGCGCGATGGGACGAAGCGTGCGCATCAGGGCCGCCACTTTCTCGCCATTGGCAGGCTGGCGCCGCAAAAGGATTTCAAGCGGCTACTCGGCGCGTTTGCGCGCATCCGCACGCCGCAGGATCATCTCACGATCATCGGCGAGGGTGCCGACCGTGCGGCGCTCGAGAAGCAGGCGCAGGCCCTCGGCATCGCGCACCAGCTTCATATGCCCGGCCATCTGCACGGCGTTGAAGACTGGTTCGCCAAAGCAGATGCTTTCATCCTCTCGTCTGACTTCGAGGGCGTGCCTGCCGTGCTGGTGGAAGCGCTGGCAGCAGGCATCCCGATTGTCGCCACCAATTGCGCGGTCTCCATCCCCATGATGGTCGAGGGCGCTGGCCTGCTGGTGCCCCGGCGCGATGAGGCGGCGCTGGCGCAGGCGATGGACCAGATCTGCGCCAATATGCCAGATGTTGCGCTGATGCGGGCACGGGCTGCGCAATTCACGATGGAAGCGACACTGACGAAATGGTCGGAACTCTTCCACCAGATCGGGAGGAAATAGCGCTTTGCCCACTTTACCAATCTTGCTATCGCCGCCGCATAATTTGGCCGAGATAATAGAGCGCCAGCTTTGACAACACATACACCTCCAATGGGATCAACACTCGCCGACGCTGTCGACGATAAGGATCCGCTGCCGCTGCCAGTCCGCCGTTCCCAGATCTGGGCCTGGATCACGCCGACGATTTCCGTGATCGTGCTGGCGATGGTGCTGTGGCACCTGCGCACGGTCGATTTCGACGCGCTGGTGCGTGCTGTGCCGACCAACCCATTGTTCTGGATCGTGTTCCTGTCGCGTTATTTCGTCGGCATCGTCACGGAATTCATCATTTTCCGCTGGCTCTGGCATGTGCCTTTCGAAGGCCTGATCGCACTCACCCGCAAGAACGTTATCAACCAGCTGGTCGTCGATTATCTGGGCGATGCCTATTTCTACACTTGGGCGCGGCGCAAGATGAAGATGGTCACGGCGCCTTTCGGGGCGGTGAAGGACGTTGCGATCCTCTCCTCACTCGTCTCCAACCTGCTCACGCTGGCGATGATGGCGATGGTCTATCGCTACACGGTCGCGCTCAACCTCAATACCACCGGCACCACGATTGCGGCCTCGGTCGGCATCATCGTGCTGATTTCCGTGCTGGTCGTCGCGTTTGGCAAGAAGCTGTTCAGCCTGAATCGACAGCAGCTTTGGGGCATTTCAGGCATCCACCTCGTAAGCCTGTTGCTGAACAATGTGCTGCTTGCCTGGGCCTGGAGCCTTGCGCTGCCCGACGTGGCTATCGGCTGGTGGCTGATGCTGGCGACGGCGCGGATGCTCATTTCTCGCCTTCCGCTCATCAGCAACAAGGATGTGATCTTTGCCGCGGTCGCAATCTTCGCGATTGGGCGGGATGAAGATATCCAGATCCTGATCGCTCTCACCACCACCGTGACGCTGCTCATGCATATGTGCATTGGCCTGCTGCTCGCGGTGGGCGATCTTGCGACCATCAAGGGCAAGCCGACCGAGCAAGAGGGCTGATGTTGGCGGGGGCCGCAACAACATTGGACATGTTCGCACAGGGAGCGCGCTAGGCCATGCGGATCGTGGACGTGGCGGCCTTTTACACGCCCTATGGCGGCGGGGTGAAAACCTATATCGATCGCAAGCTGCTGGCAGGGCCAGCGGCGGGGCATGAGGTGATCGTCGTCGCGCCGGGGCCGGGCTATCGCGTGGAGGATCGCGGCCCAAAGGCGCGCGTCGTCTATGTGAAGGATCCGCAATTTCCGCTCGACCGGCGCTACCATTATTTCCGCGATGTCGAGGCGCTGCATGACACGCTCGATCAGCTGGCGCCAGATGTGGTGGAATGCTCATCCCCCTGGCGCAGTGCGCGGCTGGTGGGCGAATGGGCGGGCAAGGCGCCCCGCGCGCTCATCATGCATGCCGATCCCATGTCCGCCTATGCCTATCGCTGGTTCGACCCCATTCTGCCGCGCCCGCTGATCGACAAGGGCTTTGGCACCTTCTGGCGGCACCTGCAGCGCATGGATGGGCTGTATGATGGCTCCATCACCACCGGGCAGGACCAGACCAATCGCTTGCTCGCGGGCGGCATGACCAAGGTGATCACCAACCCGATGGGCGTGCAGCCGGGCATCTTCTCGCCGGAGTATCGCGATGAAGGCCTGCGCGCGCGGCTGCTCGCCCGTTGCGATCTGCCGCCCACCGCCACGCTGCTGCTCG
>CAMLFF010000302.1 GCA_946479185.1 uncultured Sphingobium sp. | reverse complement strand
CGGTCGGCGCCACCATCGGCGCCGCGATCCAGCAGCGGATCCCGCGGCGCGGGCTCTCGCTCCTCTTCGCTCTCCTCCTCGTCGTCATCGCGGTGTTCCTGCTCGCGTGACGAGCATCGTGCTCGCGCTCGTCCTGGGACTCGCCGCCGGCGTGCTCGCGGGGCTCTTCGGCGTCGGCGGGGCCTGCCACCGATCGCGCAGCGCCTCGCCCCAGAGGATGCCGCGCAATTTGAAGCACTTGAGGATCGGCATGGCAGCGCGCTGCATGGGCTGCAAAGCTATGATAGCTGGGCGGCCGCCCTGCTCATCAACGCCGCAGCAGCATCGGGCCTCTCCCTCTCGGCGGAGGATGGCAGCGAGGCCGTGCTGACGCGCCTGTTCGAGCAGGCGGGCAAACCCGTGCGCGGGCTGGAGACGATCGAAGGCCAATTGGGTCTCTTCGATGGCTTACCGCCCGAAGATCAGCGCCAATTGCTCACTCAGTCGGTGCAGGAGGCAGATCAGGCGGCGACGCTCTACCGCCAATTGCATGATGCCTGGGCGCGCGGTGATGTCGCGACGCTGGAGACGCAGTTTCTGGCGCCGCTGCAACACGCCCCGGGCCTGCGGCTGACCTTGCTCGACACGCGCAACCGGGACTGGACGCGGGCCATCGATGCGCAGGCGCGGCGCGATGGCGGCCCGCTGTTCGTAGCGGTTGGCGCCGGGCATCTTGTGGGGAGTGGCAGCGTGCAGAACCGCCTTGCCCGGCTCGGCTGGCACATCGAGCGGCGGCAGTAGATTTTCGCCATCTCTTGCAATTCCCGCGCTTTGCAGTTAAGCGCGCCGCCTTCTGTCATGGTCATCCCTGGAGGCGTGGCAGAAGGTTTTGCAAACAAGCTTTCGGAGACACGATATGAGCGATACGCTTACGCTGTCGGCTGAGGCACGCGATCGGGCAGGCAAGGGAGCCTCCCGCGCTCTCCGCCGTGAGGGCCGCGTTCCAGCCGTAATTTATGGCAATAATGAAGAGCCGCAGATGGTTCATGTTGAGGCTAAGCTCCTCGACAAGCTGCTCGGCACTGGCCATTTCTTCAATTCCGTCGTCATGGTTGAAGTGAGCGGCAAGAAGATCCGCACCATTCCCAAGGACGTTGCTTTCCACCCCGTCACGGATCGTCCGCTTCATGCTGACTTCCTGCGCGTTTCCGAGCATGCTCAGGTCACGATCAACGTGCCTGTGACGTTCGAGAATGAAGAAGCCTCACCAGGCCTCAAGCGCGGTGGCGTGCTCAACATCGTTCGTCACGAGCTCGAGCTCATCTGCGATGCGGCTGAGATTCCTGAAGGGATCACGATCGACCTCACCGGCTATGAAGTTGGCGATTCGATCCACATCAGCGCGATCACCCTGCCCAAGGGCGTGGAATCGGCCATCACCGAGCGTGATTTCACCATCGCAACGATCGTTGCGCCGTCCGCGATGAAGTCGAGCGAAGGTGAAGCGGCTGAAGGCGAAGCCGAGGGCGAGGCTTAATCCTCCCAAATTTGAGCGGTTATTAGGAGCGTATATTGCAACTCTGGGCAGGCCTCGGCAATCCCGGGACGCAATATGCGCTCCACCGCCATAATGTCGGCTTCATGGCGCTGGACGTCATCGCCGAAGATCATGGCTTTTCGCCGTGGAAAAAGCAGTTCCAGGGTCTCACGGCCGAAGGGCGCATCGGCCCCGACAAGATCCTGCTGCTCAAACCCCATACCTTCATGAACGAAAGCGGCCGCTCCATCCGCGCGGCCTGCGATTTCTTCAAGCTTGGCGTCGAAGACCTCACCGTCTTTCACGATGAGCTGGACCTTGCGCCCATGAAGATGAAGGTGAAGCAGGGCGGCGGCACGGCGGGCCATAATGGCCTGCGCTCCACCGGCGCCCATCTTGGCCCGGATTTCCGCCGCATCCGCATCGGCATCGGCCACCCCGGCCATAAGGACCGGGTAACGGGCTATGTGCTGGGCAATTACGCCAAGGATGAGATTGACCCGCTTGCCGATCTGCTTGGCGCCATGTCCCGCGAGGCCGAATGGCTGGCACGCGGCGATGATGTGCGGTTCATGAGCCAGGTCGCGCTGCGCTTGCAGGCCGACTAACCGACCAGTTCAGCGCGGTCGAACAATCCGCGCGCGCAATGGTGCCAGTTCCGCCTCGGACATACGGGGACGCTCCGCTGCTGCCTTCCCATCACGCAAACGCGCCCTGTCCCGCTCTGGCGGATCGACCCGCCGCACGCGCACCGGGGCCACGCCCTGCTGATGAATGCCCAACAATTGCGCTGCGCCCCGCGAAAGATCGATCAGCCGCCCGCCCGAGAATGGCCCGCGATCATTCACGCGCACCAATATCGTCCGCCCGGTCTCAAGCGAGGTGACCTCGACATAGCTTGGCAGCGGCAAGGTCGTGTGCGCAGCGGAGATGCCATCCTTGCGGAACCGCTCGCCATTGGCTGTCTGGTTGCCGGATTCGCTCCCATACCAGCTGGCATAACCGATCATGTCGAAACTGGGGTTCTCAGCAGGCGTGTAAGTGACGCCCCGCACCACATAAGGCTTGCCGATCCGCACCGGCGTGTCGCTCACCGGGCGATATTTGGTCGTGGCGCATCCCGCCAGCAAGGGCAGCAGGACCAAGGCCAGACGCGCGAGCCGGACGCATGGGCGGGAGGAGGGCAAGGCATGAGACGACATCGCGCCGTTCTTAAGGTGCGTGCCGCAAAGATTTAAGGATAGCCGTACCTCCGAAATCTACGCCATGACTTTGAACTGTAACCAGACTTTCACGGGGATGTCGCGAGAAAGCAATCGGGCCGTCATGCTGGCCTGCAATGAGGCCCCCGCCACAGGGGGCAAGGAGCTGCCTCCCTGAACCACCTAAAAAGGGGAACTCATGTCCTATATTACCGACAAGGCACGCGCGCCGTTTCGCACCGAGGGAAGCATCGAAGGCAATCCTGACAGCCTGGAAGCAATCGTCGACGCCAACCCCAGCCGCCGCACGGTATTGCGCAACAGCCTGTTCGGCCTGTCGCTCCTGCCGATCACGGGCCTGCTCGCGGCTTGCGGTGAAGATGACAACGGCATGGTCACGATCCCGACGCCCACGCCAACCCCCACGCCAACGCCGACCCCAACCCCGGCCGTCAGCTACGCGGTGAGCTTCACGTCCGTCGCGGCGAACATGGACGACAAGGTGACAGTGCCCGCCGGTTACAAGGCGCAGGTGATGCTGAAGGCTGGTGATTCCATCGAACCCGGCACGGCCTATTCGGGCAGCTATCCCACCCCAGATCAGGCTGAGAAATGGTCCGGCGGCAACCATGACGGCATGGAATATTACACGCTCGAAGGCGTAGACCCCAACACGGGCGGCCTGCTGGCGATCAACTTTGAAGCGCCGGACAGCAACATCCTGATGGCGACCGTGCCAAGCGAATCCACAGCAACGCCTGATCAGCGCAAGATCCTGCTCTCCTCCGTCGGCGTCGGCGTGGTCGAAGTTGCCAAGGCTTCCGATGGCACATGGGCTGTCAAAGCCGGATCGAAGTATAACAAGCGCTACACCGGCAATTCCAGCTATCGCGCGGGTGGCCCGGCTGCTGGCCAGCTCTCGACCAACATCAAGGGCACGCTCAACAATTGCTCGAGCGGTCGCACGCCTTGGGGCACCTATCTGACCTGCGAAGAGACGACGAATAACTATTACGACCTCTCGCAGCCTGAACAAAATTATGGCTGGGTCGTCGAGATCGATCCTTATCAGGAGCTGGCTGGCCCCACCAAGCGCACCGCAATGGGCCGTTTCGACCATGAAAATGTCGCCTTCATGGCCA
>CAMLFF010000301.1 GCA_946479185.1 uncultured Sphingobium sp. | reverse complement strand
CGCCAGATAAGCGCGCAAATCGCCAGTGGTCAGCGCATTGATGGCGGCGCGGTCAGCATCCTTGCCATCCATGTCTGCCATCCACGCCAGCAACCGCTCTGCGGTGGCGACATAGGCGATCACCGTATGGATCGAGCGCCTGCGGCCATCGGCCAGATGCGCGCGCCAGCTTTCGATCAGGGCAACGGCGCTGTCGTCATTCATGATGGATGTGCCGTCAGCAGGTCGCGCCAGATGTCGAGCAGATCGACGGGATACCAAGGCTCGTCCAGCAGCGCCAGTTCCTCCGGCGTCCACCAGCGATGGGAAAGCATCAGGCGCTGTTCAAGCTCGGTATGGCCTGCGGTCTCGATCTCCGCCCGGTCAACGGACACGGCAAAGAAGCGCTCTTCGGCATCGACTTCCACGCCCTCCAGCGTCAAAAATTGCACATGCCGTACTGCGACGAGCGGACCCGGCTCCATGTCTAGCCCCGTCTCTTCAAGCAATTCGCGCCGCGCAGCCTGCTCGAATGTCTCGCCGCGATCTACCGCGCCGCCGGGCGTCACCCAGAAAGGTGGGCGGTCATCGGGCGTGAAGCGGAACAGCAGCAGCCGCCCTTGCGGGTCTGTTACCAGAAGGCGCGCAGCCGGTCGCTTGGCGCGGCGGATCATTCCTCCGGCGCGCGCGCCCGGATCGCGAGCGCATGAACGCGTTCCTGCATCAGATCGCCCAGCGCGCTGTTCACCATGCGCTGACGGGCAAGGCGGGATTGGCCCGCAAAGGCCGCCGCGACGATCTCCACGGTGAAATGGCTCTCGCCCGAGCCATCGTCACCCGTGTGGCCACGATGCTTGGCGCTGTCATTGATGACGGCAAGTTGTTGCGGAGACAGGGCTGCTTCCAGCCTTTGTGCGATTTCTCGGCCCACCGGCCCTAGCGAAGGATCAACCATCTCCCCTATATAGGCCGTTTACACAGCGCAGCCAGAAGGGATGTGAACCAGCGTGTCAGGGCGCGGCTCCAATGATGAAAAGCCACAGCGGCACACGCGCTTTCATGGCCGTGTGGCGGGGGATGGCCGTGTCTGCTCGTCTCCCGGCTGCGAAGAGCCAGGCGAATTTCGCGCGCCTCCAGAGGAGCGGCGGGGCGCGCCGGATGGCCCACCGCAATGGCGCTGGTTCTGCCTCGATCATATTCGCTCGTTCAACACGGAATATAATTATTTCAAGGGCATGAACTCTGAGGAGATCAATGCCGCGCAACGCCCCTTCAGCGGTTGGGAGCGCGAGACGCGGGCCTTCTCCGCCAATGCCGCCAGCGGCACGACACCACCACGCTGGGCGGATTTCCATGATCCGCTCGATGCCATCGGCGCGCGGTTCAAGGCGCGCATGGCCGAAGCCGCGCAGCGCAATGATGGTAAGCCGCTTTCAGGCGATGACCGCGCAGCGCTGCGCACGCTCGGCCTAGCTGCCGATGCGGATCGCCGGGCGTTGCGCACACGCTACACCGAACTCGTGCGGCGCTATCATCCCGATCATAATGGTGGGGATCGCGCCCATGAGCAGGCGCTGCAGGATGTGCTCGCCGCCTATGCTCACCTCCGTAAAGCGCCAGCCTTCGCCTGAGCCGGGTTGCGTGGGTAAGGCGACGCTGCCATAGCGCGCGGCCCCGTCCAGACCATCCCCGGAGTAAGTCGATGCCGCAGGCTCAGCGCCCCCGTGCCCTTGGGCTGGATTTTGGCACCACCAACAGCGTCGTGGCGATTGCCGATGCTGGCGAATCGCGACTGGTCGAGTTTCCCGGCCCTCAGTCGGCGGGCGCGGTGTTCCGCTCGGCGCTGTGTTTCTGGCATGATGACACCGTGCGCGGCGGCATGGCGCATGAGGCCGGGCCTTGGGCAATCTCGGAATATCTCGAATATCCCGAGGGCAGCCGCTTCATCCAGTCCTTCAAATCCGTCGCGGCGAGCGGCATTTTCGAGACGGCGAGCATCTTCGAGAAGCGGCTACGGTTTGAAGAGCTGGGAGAGCTTTTTCTCGAGAGGATGATCGCTCATGCTGGCGGCGCGCTGAATGACCGGCCGGACCGCATCATCGTTGGCCGCCCCGTACATTATGCCGGATCGCGCCCGGATGAAGCGCTTGCCCGTCGCCGCTATGACGCCATGTTCAAGGCATTCGGCACGCAGGTTCATTATGTTTACGAGCCACTCGGCGCTGCGTTCAGCTATGCCAGCCGACTCGATCATGACGCCACCATTCTCGTGGCCGACTTCGGAGGCGGCACCAGCGATTTCTCCGTTGTGCGCGTCACCCCCTCGGGCAGCGCGCGGCGGTGCGAGCCGCTGGGTTCGGCAGGCATTGGCATTGCGGGCGATACCTTCGATTACCGCATCGTAGATCGTCTGGTTCTGCCGATGCTCGGCAAGGGCAGCAGCTACGCCTCAATGGGCAAGACCCTGGAAATCCCGCGCAGCTATTTTGCGGATTTCGCCGATTGGTCCCGCCTCGCACTCATGCGCAACCGGCGCACGCTCGAAGAATTGCGCCGCCTGCAAAAGGTCGCGGTCGATCCCGATGCCATCGGCCGCATGTTGATGGTGATCGAGCAGGAGCTTGGCTATCCGCTTTATGATGCGGTCGGCGCGCTCAAGCGGGCGCTCTCCACTCAGGAAACCGCGCATTTCAAATTCGAGGCAGGCGATCTCTCCATCGAAGCCGATGTCTCCCGTGCCGATTTCGAGCAATGGATCGCGCCCGATATCGCCCGGATCGATCAGACCATCGACAAGGCGCTGGCCTCTGCCGGGGATGCCGGACGGAAGATCGACCGGGTTTTCCTTACCGGCGGTTCATCGCTCATCCCCGCGATTCGTGCGCTGTTTGAAACGCGCTTTGGCGCCCAGAGCATCGCGACGGGCGGCGAGCTCACATCCATCGCCCATGGCCTCGCGCTGATCGGGCAGGAAGAGCAGCCCGCCGAATGGGCGGCCTGAGAATGCAAAGTCCGTCGTCCAGTCTATCGACAGGGCCTTCCCGGATCGGTTAGGGCATGTGCGACTCCCTGGGAAAGCTCACATGACCGATCTGCCGAATACCAATTCCGATATGCGCAGCGAAGTGCTGCTGGATGCGCCCGACCGCAAGGTGAAGGCGCGCGACCTGTTCGGCATCGATATCGACATGGAAGTGCCCGCATTTTCCGAAGCGGATGAGCGCGTGCCGGATCTTGACCCATCCTATGTGTTCGACCCGGATACCACGCTCGCGATTCTGGCTGGCTTTGCGTATAATCGCCGCGTGATGGTGCAGGGCTATCATGGCACCGGCAAGTCGACGCATATCGAGCAGATCGCAGCGCGCCTCAACTGGCCGTGCATCCGCATCAACCTCGATGCGCATATCAGCCGTATCGATCTGGTTGGGCGTGATGCGATTGTCCTCAAGGACGGCCAGCAGGTCACCGAGTTCAAGGAAGGGCTGCTGCCGTGGGCGCTTCAGCGCCCCGTCGCGCTCGTGTTCGATGAATATGATGCGGGCCGCCCGGATGTGATGTTCGTCATCCAGCGCGTGCTCGAGGCCGACGGCAAGATGACGCTGCTGGATCAGAATCGCGTGCTGCGCCCAAGCACATGGTTCCGCATGTTTGCCACCGCCAACACCGTCGGTCTTGGCGATACCACCGGGCTGTATCATGGCACGCAGCAGATCAACCAGGGCCAGATGGACCGCTGGAATCTCGTCGTCACGCTCAATTATCTGCCCGCTGAAACCGAGGCGCAGATCGTCCTCGCGAAGTCGGGTGAATATGACAATGTCGGCGGACGCGAAGAGGTCAGCAAGATGATCCGCGTGGCCGAGCTGACCCGTCAGGGCTTCATCAATGGTGATAT
>CAMLFF010000300.1 GCA_946479185.1 uncultured Sphingobium sp. | reverse complement strand
GCAGGGTCTCCAGAGATTGATCGAGCAATATCTCGGTCGCAGGCTGATGGCCCAGGAAGCTGGCTGGGCTGGCGCTGGCACCATAAGCGCCTGCCATGAAGATGGCGACGAGATCGCCAACCTCGACCGCTGGCAAGGCGACCGTCTCGCCAAGCCGGTCCAACGGTGTGCAGAGGCATCCGACGACGGTGACCGGCTCTGGCGCGGCTGGGCTGCCGAAACGATTGGCCAGCGCAATCGGGTAATTGCGGCGGATGACTGTGCCGAAGTTTCCGCTGGCGGCAAGCTGGTGGTGCAGACCGCCATCGACGATGGCAAACAGCTCTCCCCTGCTCCGTTTCACATCGATGATGCGGGTGAGATAGACGCCTGCCTCAGCGACGAGGAAGCGGCCAAGCTCCAGCGCGAAACGGCTGCCGATCAGGCTCGCTGGGCGAGCGGCAAGCGCCTCCCCGAGCGCTTGTCCGATGGGGGCGAGATCGAGGCGCTGGTCGCCGGGGAAATAGGGCACGCCGAATCCGCCGCCAAGATTGACCAGCGGCGGCTGCGCGCCTGCCTCGTCGGAGAGGCGCGCAACCAGATCAATCGTCGCGGCCTGCGCGGCGACAATCGCGGCGCCATCGAGCGATTGGGAACCTGCGAACACATGCCATCCGCGCCAGTCTGCTCCGGCGGCGATGATCTGCCGCGCGAGCGCCGCCGCGCGATCCGCATCCACGCCGAAGGGTCGCGCGCCGCCGCCCATGCGCATGCCCGAGCCTTTGAGTTCAAAGTCCGGATTGACGCGGATGGCGAGGCGTGGTGTCACGCCGCTTCGCTCGGCGATCGCCAGCGCGCGTGCGGCCTCGCCCTCGGATTCCAGATTGATCGTGATGCGGGCGTCCAAGGCCGCGGCGATCTCCCGATCGCTCTTGCCGGGGCCTGCAAAGCTGATCCGCGCGCCGCTCACGCCTGCCTCTTGCGCGACGGTCAGCTCACCGGATGATGCAATGTCGAAGCCATCGACCAGGTCCGCCATTATCGCCAGCAGCGGCGGGAAAGGATTGGCCTTCATGGCATAATGAATGTCGAGCCCATCCGGCATGGCCGCGCGCAATTGCGCAATCTGCTGACGGATCATCGCGCCATCATATACGAAGAGCGGGGTGTCGCCCGCCTCATCGGCCAAGGCCGCCGCTCCGCAGCCGCCGATGAGCAGCATGCCCTCCTCGCTCGAGAATTCGGGCGGGATCGGACCCATCGGTTTGAATTTCACGTTGCTCATTCCGGGGCGCCTTGTGCCATGCGTGCCAATGCCACGCGATCAATCTTGCCGTTGGGATTGCGAGGAAGGTCCTGCAGGATCAGGATTGAGGCTGGCTGCATGAAATTGGGCAAGTCCTGCCGCAATGCGCCGCGCAACCGATCAAGCAGCGCCTGCTCGTCGGCTTCGCACAAGGCGGCATCGGCGCGGATGTAGAGCAGGATCGCTTGCCCAAGCCGCTCATCGGGCACCCCGAGCGCGCAAGCCTCCGCGACGCCTGCGACGGCGACGGCGGCATCCTCGATCTCGCCGGGGCTGATGCGATTGCCCGCGCTTTTGATCATCGCGTCATCGCGCCCCACGAAGCGTAGCAGGCCCTGTGCATCGCGCACGACGGTATCGCCTGACCAGACCGCCGTCCCGCCGTAGCGCGACGCAGCAGGTGCAGGCCTGAACCGCTCGGCGGTGCGCTCGGCATCGCGCCAATAGCCCTGCGCCACCAGCGGACCACAATGGACGAGCTCGCCCGGCTCATCATCCTGCGTCACCGCGCCATCGGGACCGATCACCAGAATCTCGGCATCAGGGATCGCACATCCAATGCTGTCGGGATGCGCGGCAAGCATGTGCGGCGGCAGGAAGGTGGAGCGGAACGCCTCGGTAAGGCCGTACATGGCGAAGATGTCGACATTCGGGAATATGTGCCGCAGCTTGGCGATCAGCGGCCTTGTGAGCGCGCCGCCGGTGTTGGTGATCCTGCGTAGGGGCGCAATCGCTTCGCTCGGCCACTCGATTTCAGTGAGTTGCACCCAGAGCGGCGGCACCCCGGCTAGCGTGGTCACGCCATAGCTGGCTGCGGCCTTGGCAACGTCTCGCGGCATCAGATAATCCAGCGGAACAACGCTCGCGCCTGCCCACCAACTGGAGAGAAACTGGTTCTGGCCATAATCGAAGCTCATCGGCAGCACAGCGAGGGCGCGATCATCAGCGACAAGGCCGAGATAGGAGGCAACGGAGCGCGCGCCGATCATGAGATTGGCATGGCTGAGCATGACGCCTTTAGGGCGGCCTGTTGAGCCTGACGTGTAGAGGATCTCGACCAGATCATCGACATTGGCGCTACTTGGGCCAAGCGTCGCGCCACCGCTCGCTTCCATCACGGCGGTGACTTGCGTCTCCTGCACGCGCATCGTGGCAGGCGGTATATCCTCCGGCTGGAGCAGATCGAACCGCGATGGCTGCGAGATGAGCATCAGTGCGCCGCTATCGGCCATGATGTGCGCCACTTGCGCGCGCTTGAGCAGCGGATTGATGGGCACATAGACAAGCCCTGCCCGCGCCACGGCGAGCGGCAGCAACGCTGCAACGATGCCCTTGGGAAGCCAGGCGGCGACCCGGCTGCCCGACGCAAAGCCATGCGCCGCAAGCCAATGTGCGAGCCGCCCGGTCATCGCTTCCATCGTCGCATAATCGATCGCGCCGAATTTGCCCGCGAGCGCGATGGATTGCGGCGCGCCGCGTTGCGTCAAATGATCGAGTGGCTGGAGCATCAGCGCGCCAATATCATGATCGCTGGCAATAGGGGATAGCTGCCGACACGATCTGGCATTTGACAGACGCTGCGGCTTTTCAAACTCGCACCAAAGCGCTAACGCGCGCCACGATGCGGACATATGATGAGAGCGGCGCCGGGGCGCAGGATGACGGCGCTGATGCAGCGTTGCGGGATTCGCTGGCGGAAACGCTTGGGCTGGCCCCGGAGCGTGTCGCGCAATTTCGTGATGATACAGCGCTGTTCGGCTCCCTGCCCGAGCTGGATTCGATGGCCGTTGCAACCCTGCTGACCGACCTAGAAGACCGGCTTTCAATCGTGATCGATGATGACGATATTGATGCCGAGGCGTTCGAGACGTTCGGGTCTCTGCGCGCATTTGTCAGCAGGAAGCTGAGCCAGACTCGCTGAGCCGGACCTGCGCGACTGTCACATTTCGTTAGCAATGCAAGGAACGCAATCGCTCATGCGCGCTTTGCGTTTGCTCGAAATGGTGCGGCGCAGCATCCTGAGGCCACAAAATACAACGGGATGCTGAACAAGGATCTTTTGCTCACAAAGGAGACTGTTCGTGATTAAAACTCTTATTGCCGCTTCGATCCTTTCGCTCGCCGCCGCTTCTGGCGCTCAAGCAAAAGAAAAGCCAACCAGCTTCTCGCACAATGGCGTGGACTACACCTATACGGTCAAGCAGATCAGCGACACGCGCCGCGTGATCGAGGGTTATGCGACCCCAGGCAGTGCTTTCCGTCTCGTTGTCGCTAATGGCCGCGTTGTCGGCACCTCCAACGGCAGCCCCGTTTCCTTCCGCGTGGCAGACACGGTCTCGATTGCAGACGCACCAACCAAGGTTGCATCGCGCTAATCGCTGATTTCAGTCAAAAAATTGGCGGCCGGCTTGGCGGATTTCGCGAGAAGCGAACCGCCAGGCCGGCTATTTTAATGCACGCCGCTTATGCAGCGACGTGGTGCTGCTGCGCCTCGAAATCAGCTTCGGCCAGGAAGCGCTCGGCATCCAGCGCCGCCATGCAGCCCATTCCCGCCGCAGTAACGGCCTGACGATAGATTTTGTCAGTCACATCGCCCGCC
>CAMLFF010000299.1 GCA_946479185.1 uncultured Sphingobium sp. | reverse complement strand
CGGACCGACCCCGGTCCGCGGCATACGCATGCATCAGGAGAACAACCAGCGGCAGCGCTACTTGTCAGGCGGCGAACTGCGCTCGTTTTTGCCGGCGCTTGACGAGGAACCGAACCGCCCACTGGCTGACGCGCTGCGCTTCCTGCTGATGACCGGTGCACGTCGTAACGAAGCACTGATGGCCCGTTGGGACTCCATCGACCTCGACAAGGGGCAGTGGTTCCTGCCGAACACCAAGAGCGGGAAGAGCAGGTTTATCTTGCTGAACGACGGGGCCATCGAGTTGCTTCGCCAGCGTAGTCGGCCTGCAGGCCATGTTTATGTGTTCCCCGGCAAGAATGTGGGCGAGCCCATCTGCAACCCGTATAAGGGTTTCAAGCGGGTACTGAAGCGGGCCGGCATTAAGGATCTGCGAATACATGACTTGCGGCACAGCTTCGCCAGCCTGGCGATCAACAACGGTGCAACCCTTTATGAGGTGCAGCACCTTCTTGGACACGCAGACAGCAAGACCTCGCAGCGGTACGCGCACATGGCCTCGGACAACCTGCGCAAGGCCAGCGCGCAGGTGTCCGCGGTTATCGCACAGGCCCAGCCACAAGCCGGGTCCGTGGCGTAAACGAAAAATCGCTCAAGAGTGACTTGAGCGATTTTTTTTGGCACTGCCAAAGCGTAGCCTAAGCCGCGAGCCGAACCTCGTCAGGCCAGATTCGCTTGGTGAAGATTGCATACCCGCGAAAACGGTTGTTACAGAAGCGATGAGCATGCCGTCCCGGCTGTTCCGTCTTGAGTGCGTTTAACCCGGCCAGCTCGTCAAGAATGCGCATCGAGTCCTCGCCGAATGCGCGATTGAACACATCGACAGGAATCACCGTAAGGTGCTCATCGACGAACGCGACCGCCTCGCAGTCCAGCGCGGGCTTGCCCGTCTCGATCTGGTCCAGCCGATCGTCAAGGAACTGACGAACACGCACCAGCGACCCAGCTCTTGCGCCCCACCACAGCCCGGTTACCAATTTGATCGCGGCGTCGATCTTCTCGGACACGTCCTCATCGAACACACCGGCCATGACCGCGATGCGACCTGCCACCACCGCGCCAGCGAAGCGCTTGACTACGCGGCGTTCGCCCGCTCCGCAGTCAGGAGGAAGCAGGTCATTCTCGGCATCAGCCGCCATCGCCAACAACTCACTCACTTCCTCCGGGTTGTCGCAGCAATACTGGATGATGGCCTCGCCGGGGGTCCCGTACTGTTCGCCGCATGCGCGCTTGAGGTGACTGGTCGCGGCGTTGAACGAGCCGAATACGCCGTAGTTATTCAGCACGCCAACGTCGCTGATTGGGATATCGATAGCGCGGTCGGCTTGACCACCATGCATCTTCTTCCCGCTTGCGGCGATCGTCTCGGCGATCGACACTTCCGCCGAAACGATCACATTGGATTGCCAGCGTTCTCGTTGCGCCGCTTCGCCAGTTGAGGTCATGCGATGCTTGCCTTCGCCCGACGCCATCATGTAGCACACCTGATAGACGATCGATGCACTTCCCTCAGTCAGCTCATCGAGCAGCAGCGGTAACGGGCTGTACATGCCGAGCAGCGCCTCAAATCCGTTGAGGGTACCGTTGAACCGTGCGATATATGCGGGGTCCTGTACTTGCGCGCCCTGGGCCGGATCGACGGCATTCCCGAAGATGCTGGCGGCGCATTGCTCTGCCAGCGTCTTACCCAACCCCTTGTGTCCGCAGAAATTGGCAATGCTCGAACTCAGGCCGAGACGATCGAGGAAGATGCTGGCGATCGCCATGCACGTCATCGCGAGGATGATCGGATTTTCGGCAATCAGCACGCCGATCTGCGCACGCCATTCGCCCAAGGTACCGCGCGAACGCATCGTACCTGCACGCGCGCATTCGATCCAGAAGGCGTCGGCGTCGGTCCCGCTACTGACAATCAGCTTTCGTCCGGTGAAGAATGCACGGTGGCCAGCGACCCAGCGGGGAGTCTTGACCAGTTCACGGACCATGAGCTTGGCAACGTCCGCAGCCGATGCCATCAGGTACTTCGATACGTGCGCGCCGTGGTAGACGATATTGCCGCGCGCGCCGAGGAGTTCGCTGATCGCCCTTGGATTGGAAAGCGTTGCGATGTCGACACGCTCCATGCACGGAAGCGCACCGGCAACGAACGGCGTGATCGCAATCGCGCAGGTAGTCGTGTTCGTCGCCGGATCGAACACGAATCGGTCCACGTACGCTTCGCCCATCATGACGAGCACGTACTGTTCCTTATCCTGACTGAATTGCACGCAACCGTTCTGGATGATGTATTTACCGACCTTGCCGTCCGGCGCTGTCGCATTGCTTGGCTTGTTCATACTTATTCCTATGCGTTCTTTTTCGATTCGACCCATGCGCGTACGTCGGCGCTGGCATACCGCACCGCTCGGCCCACCTTGACGAATGGGATTTGCGGACCCAGCCCGGTAGAGCGGGC
This sequence comes from uncultured Sphingobium sp., assembly GCA_946479185.1. The sequence continues at coordinate 1,409 of CAMLFF010000299.1, read as the reverse complement.
TTTCTCCAAGGTCTGCGGCGCGATGCGCAGCAACGCTGCCACTTCCTTCGTTGTTAGATAACTGCTCGGTTCGTACATCAAAATGCTCCTTCAAGTGACGTTAAAAAATTCAGCAAGGCCATACTAAGCGGACGGGACGCCAAAGAAAAGTCATAAGAAACAGTGACTTACGATCAAAAACAAGAGCGGACAGAACCCGGCGGCTGAGGGTTTTATCGGGCTCCAAGACCGTCAACCGGTTTCGCCCCGGCAACTCGTTCACGCACCGAAAAAGCGGCGGCATGCCGATACTTCAGCCGCGCAAGGCAATTTCCCGCCTGTTTCAAGGCCCGACCGGCCGCCTTTTTCCGCTGCCCACCGGCAAAAATATTTTTTGGAATGTCGCGGTTTTACGACATCTCTGTCCGCTCGATCACACCAACTCGCCAACCAAGTTGTTCGCATCGATCAATGCTTGATCCTGCAGGTGTGCATAGCGTGCAGCCGTGACGTTCGGTGACGAGTGGCGCAGCGCCTTGGAGACGGTGAACAGCGGCACGCCCGCGTTGACGGCGATCGATGCCCAGGTGCGGCGCAGGTCGTGGATCGTGAAACCCTCGATGCCCGCGCTCGCGCAGATGCGCTCGAACGCCTTCGCGGGCCTCGTCATGGGCTTGGCCGGATCCTTGCCGGGAAAGAGATAGCCGCCCTTCCGTTTGCCGATTAGCTCGCGCAGCAATTCCACCGCTGCCGAGCTAAGGCAGATATGTGCCGACTTGCCCGACTTCGTCATCGGCAGATGCCACGTGCGGCTTGCCAGATCGACGTCCTGCACCTTGGCCGCGAGCGCTTCGCCGAGTCGAGCCGCCGTCAGGAAGAGCAGCATGAACATCGATGCCGCAGCACGGTTGGTCTCGCGCTCGCAAGCATCCTTGAACGCGGCGCGCTCGGCAGCATCCAGCACGCGGGTACGGATGTTCGCTTCTGCGAGTGGACGGATGTGCTTGGCGGGGCTCTTCGTATGCAGGTCGTTCTCGACGGCGTAACGGAATATCGCCTTGAGCAAGGCAAGGTAGCGATTGACGGTCGCGGGCGACAGTTGCTCGCGCTCGCTCAGCATGTCGAGGAAGGCCACGATGTGCGACGACTTGATGGCAGCCACCGGCATGTGTCCGAATTCGCTGGACAGCCAGCGCTCGAATTTCTGCACGTCGTCCTTGATGCTGCGCTTACGAGCTTTTACAGCCGGGTAGTAATGGTCGGACCAGAGCTGAGCGAACGTAATGCCGACGCGGCTCGGCGCGCGCGGATCCCACTTTGACCGGCGCCTTGCGCGGGCGGGGCGGGGGCGGGCGCGCCACCACGGGAGCGACCGGTGGCGGGGCGGCGCGGACGATGGCATGCGGACGGGGCGGCGGTTCCGGCAAGCT
>CAMLFF010000298.1 GCA_946479185.1 uncultured Sphingobium sp. | reverse complement strand
CGCGCAATCGCTTATGACATCCTCTTCACCGAGGCTGGCGATGAAAGTCAGGATCGACAGCTGGGTCTGGCCCTTGCGGCGGCGCGGCCTGTCTTCCTCCCGCTGTCGATGACGGTGCCGGGATCGGGCGGAGCCGCCTTCGATGTGACGCTCCCGATCGCGCCGCTGCGCGACGTGGTGAGCGGCATAGGATTTGCAAATCTGAAAGCCGATGCAGATGGGATCGTGCGTTCCGCTCCTGCCACGTGGAGCGCTGACGGCCGCTGGCCGCACCTCATGGAGCTCGTGCGGCGGGCTGTTGCGCCCGGCACTTCGGCAGCCGATGGCCCCCAATTGATTCCCTTTGCGGGAAGGGCGGGCTATTGGCCCACCGTTTCTGCCGCATCGGTTATAGCGGGAGAGGTGCCTGCGGAGTTGTTGCGCGACAAGATCATCCTTGTCGGGGCAACCGCGTCGGGCCTTGCCAGCCAATATCCCGTGCCTGTGGGCGGTGTCATGAGCGGCCTTCAGGTGGAGGCAAATCTGCTTCACGGCTTGATGGAAGGCCGCATGATCCAGCAGGCAAGCGGCGCTGCCTATCTTGCATTCTCCCTGCTGGCCCTGTTGGGCTTGATGATCGCGCTCGGTCCCCTGCATCGCATTCCAGCCGTCGTCAGCTTTGCGCTGACCGCGCTTGGGGTGCTGGCCGTCTCGGCAGGCGCCTTCTCCCTTTTTCGGATTTGGCTGCCACCGGGCGCCGCGCTCGCCGGACTATTGATTGCCTACCCGCTTTGGGGTTGGCGGCAACTCGCTGTTGCGCAGCGCTTCATGCAGGGGGAGCTGCAGCGCTTCGAACAGGAGCCCCCGCTGCTCCCAAACATGAAGCAATCAAGCGCAGCGTCCGGTGCGGTCGCCTCAACAATTGCCCTCCTGCGATCGACCATCGCCAAGCACCGGGAAATGCGCCATTTCGTCGCAGCGCGGCTGGACCAGCTTCCAGACGCAACGTTGATCACCAATCTGGATGGCGAAGTAGTGCTGGGCAACGCCGCCGCCAAGCAACTGTTCCCGGATGTGACAATCGGCCACGGTCTGGCTGCAAGCGCAATTCTTGCCCGCTTTCAACAGGGCGGAAAGCGGATGGCCCTCCCTTTCCCTCCTACCGCCGAGGCCCCCGCAAACATCGAAGCCTTTCTGGACGATGGCCGCTGCTTCTCCATCAAAACGGCTGAGCAAACCGCCCTGCAGGGCAATCGGATCGGCTGGATCATCCGCTTTGTGGACATTAGCGAGGCGAAGGCAGCGCAACGGCAGCGGGAAGACATCGTGCATTTGCTCACGCATGACATGCGCTCGCCTCAGGCGTCCATTCTGGCGGTTCTGGAGACAGCGGATCCACTTGAGATCAAGCCCGAAGCATCGGCAAGAATCCGCCACTATGCGGAGCGAACGCTGGGGCTGGCGGACGGGTTCGTGCAGCTCGCGCGCGCTGAAAATCTCGACTATATGCTCGAGGAAATCGACCTTGGCGACATGCTGATGGACGCGATCGACGATCTTTGGCCCCAGTCCAAAGCCAAGGCGATCAGCATAACGACCTCTGGCGAAAAAGAGCGGCTGCTCGTGACCGGCGAGCGCTCACTGATCACCCGTGCTTTGGTGAATGTCATCGGGAACGCCGTGAAGTTCAGCCCACCAGACTCTGAAGTCAGTTGCACGTTGGCGCGGGAAAGCCGGAGCGATGGCTCTGTGTGGGCGCGATGTGCCATCTCGGACCGCGGCGCCGGTCTCGCGCAGGAGCATCAACACAAGATTTTCGAGCGTTTTCATCGCGGGCCAACGGGCATCGGCCCCACAGTCGATGGCGTCGGTCTAGGGCTCAGCTTCGTTCACACGGTCATGGTGCGGCATGGCGGCGAGGTGCGTTGCGACAGTGAATTCGGGCAGGGCGCAACCTTCACCCTTCGTCTTCCGATGGCTCCGATGCATGGGACGAAGACTGTTGAAGCTGGCTGATCAGCGCTTCGGCCAGCCGGTCGCTCAGGTCTAGCGCCTCCTTGCTTGAACGCTCATTGGCATAGGCGCGGAACAGCTCACGCCCGCTCACCGCGTCGGTCAGCCTCATCGTCGCGCGAACTGTCATAGCAGAGCGCGAGCGTGCCGGGGCCATGATCCAGCTTTTGCTCGCATCCCCTTGTTGGCCAGGTGCAAAGAGACCGGCCTTTCCGCGCATTTGCGAGACGGACAGTTGCAGCCGGTAAGATGGGCGATCCGAGAGGGTGAAGCCCTGCGCCCTCAGACCCTCAATGAAGCTGGCCTCGAACGGCGCGGGAACGGTGTCATCCATTGAGAGGGCAATGCTGGCAGGATGGGGCGCATCGCCGGAATGGCCCACCTCGAGGCGCGTGCTGGGCGTGCAGCTTGCAACGGCAAAAGCCACGCCGATTGCGGGCAGGATCTTCAAGTGAATCATGACGTTAGGGCATAGCCCTTCATTTCTCATCCTTCCACCCCTTCCTGCGCGCACAAGCTCGCAATCAAGGAGAGGTCGTCAGGAAGGATGGCAGGCGCGAGGGGCTGTCGGGTGACAGGAAGCCCCTCGCGAGTCGCTGATATCAGGCCGTCACGCTGGCGTTTGCAACGCTGCTGCGGCGGCGCATTGTCCAGCCCATCATTCCAAAGCCAGCCATCATCATGGCCCAGGTGCCGGGTTCGGGCACCGACGGAACGACCGTCCCGTCGCCGATATCCTTGTACCAGCCCACGGTGTGATTATCCGATTCATAGCCAGCATTCCCGGGCGCTTGCTTGAACACAATACGATCAAAGCTGGAGGACTGATCGTTCATGAAGAAGTTCACGAACACATAGGGCTCGCCTGCATTCTGGCCGCCGTTGGGATTGCCATAATAGGGGCCCTGGAGACCCACGAACGAAATGACATCCGTCGGCGAGAAGGTGCCGAGCAAATTGCCGCCACTGTAGAATTCGAGCATGTTCCCCGCATCGAGCGCCGAGAGCCAATATCCGAAATAGTTGACGCCATTGGCCCCGGTGTTCGTGAAGTCGATAGAATAGGAGCGATCAGAAGAGCTCAAACCCGCGACAGCGTACTGCCCCGCACCGCCAGCGCCGCCATATTGGTTCGAATTGATCACATTCAGCCCGGTATAGGTGCCGGAAATAGGTCCATTGCCGAATCCAGCATTGTACGATCCCGTCCCGAGCGGAGCGGAATTGAACGTCTCGATCCCAGAATAGTCGAACGTTGCAGTCGTGTTTTGAACGCCCGCTGCTTCGACACTCACGGTAAAACCGGCAGGCAGTGCAGCGCCTGCGATGCCGGACGTCAGAGATAGAATGGCGGTTGCCGCCACGAAGATAGAACGCATAACCATGCTCCCCTACTGAGCTCGATATGGGCAAGAACGCCGTTCGTCCCCGCATACCGAATGACAGATCGGCAGCTAACCCCTGAGCCGCGCAAGACAAAGTCAAGCAATGTAAAGCTGGTAAATGCCCTGTTACAAAATGGGATTTGGCGCGCTGGCTTTGGAACCTCCTGCTCTGGAGGAACCGCGCCCAGCGATGCGGCGACTGACTTGATTTGGCCCGTCAAACTGCCGGTCTGCGCAGCGCCGCTCGTCATCATTTGCTGCCCTGCATGGCTTGGCAGCATGCCATGTCGAAGCGTCCACGATGCGCAACCCTATAGGCGTGGTAAAGCGGCTAGCAGATGTTGGAAGATTGCGACTGGCAAAGCCCGAAAGGGGGCCGTCGCAGTCACGACTTCTTCGATGTCAGCCTCCTTGAGCTGCATGTTCAGTCAGCTGGCACGAAAATCGGTTTTGCGGCAGCGAGTTCAATCAAGGAAGACACCCTAACCTAGTCAGCTCCTCCAACATTTCCAGTTGGCTTTGGCATGATTCATCGCATAACGCC